>CAXGXG010000178.1:0-4264 GCA_964013525.1 uncultured Alphaproteobacteria bacterium
CCAGTGCTTGTCTTAACAGATTTAAACTCTCATCAAAGTAGCCCTGATGTGCAAGGTTTAACGCCAAATTGTTCATTACGCTCACCGGTTCACCCTGCCACAAGTCCATGGCCTGTTCATAGTAGGGCTCGGCCTCATCATGTCGGCCGCGTGCATCAAGGGTCACGCCAATCAGGTTTAAGGCCTGTGGACGAAGTTCAGGTGCGCGGGTGTCAGACGCCAGCGCGTGCAAAAGATCTTCGGCTTCGCTATAACGGCCAAGGCTCATTTGAATGGCGGCATATTCCAGCAGGATGTCCGGGCTGGACGCATCCACCATGACTTTTTCATTGTCGCGGGCAATTTCAACAAACGGGGCCAACACCACGGATGCCCGCTCCGGATTGCCGGTCAAACGTAGGGCTGAAGCGTAATTCAAGGCAGCTCGTGGATTGCCGCTGTCAATTTTGTAAACACGCTCAAACTGTTTAACCGCCTCGTATGGGCTGTTATCTTCCAACGCCTGCTTAGCTACTGTGTTCAAACGGGCAGATGTTGTGTCAGCATAGCCTGAATACAGACCTTCGGTTTTTTGAAATTGTTGATCCACCAGCTGCGGTTCACATGCGCCCAGTGCGATAACACTGGCAGAAACCAAAAGGGTGGTGAAAAGCTTGTTCATCTTATTCATATTCATCTCCCGACGTTGCAGAAACAGCACTGTTTGACTGGGTTCTGCTGGTGCCATCCTGTAGCGAACGAACCCCGTAGCAACCATAAGGACAATAGTATATGTCTTCATCTTCACAATTAGCATCTGTGCAGAAGCGTGTCACCCGGACATAGTTTTCACCGCGGTCTGTCACGACAATGTCTTTCTTATATAATATAGTCCCTGAATCTGACAGAACGGTCAGATTTGTCAGGCCCGGTTGGTTGGGGCGCAAGATTGCGCGTCGAGAATTTTCAACAATCATTTCGACAGGGCGGGGGTCAGATAAAACAATGCTGCCCATATCCTGATCAAGTTCAATAACCTGGACGCTGCCCTGACGCAGAACGACGGGCCCGTCTTTTACCGTTGTGCTGCGTTGTGGTGCTGTCATCGACAGCATGCGCGCGTTGGTAACTTGGGCCGTATCGGCATTGCCTGGCGCACCTGCCAAAGTCGTTAATGGCATGAATGTGACCATAGTGGCGAATGCCGCAAAAGCCGGTAAATTTTTATTAAAGATTTTCATTTATTCTAAAACTCCCTGAACTTTATTTTGCATGGGACGTAGGTAAATTACAAACAGTTTTTAAGCAGGAATTCCGCGGGGGGAAAAACCGAAACTATAAAACCACTTCTCTTGACATAATACAGGTTATTATGTATTATACAGTTAATTTTAGACTATGATTTTATATAGTTTCGACTCGCACAACCTGTTAATAGAGTGCGATTACAATGGGAAAGGATACCGTTAGCCATGATTACTCAGCAAAACACAGGCGAACAACCAATATTAATTAACGACGTAGACGCGGGCGAGGCGCTTAGCATTACGTTGGAGGCGGGGCAAGATGTTGTCCTTCCGGTTTCATCGTCAGATATTATGAATGCCGATATGGGGGCAGATGGCACACTTGTGATCACCCTTTCAAACGGCGGTACAATTATACTGGAAAACGCCGAATATCTTTTTGCCGATGGCAGCAGCTCTTCTATTGCATTTTCTGACGGCACGGATTTTGCGCTGATTGACAGCGCGGAACCTGATTTTACAGCGGACTTGATGGCCATTGCTGAGGCTAAGCCGGCCGCAGGTGTCGAAGATGAGCTGTCGATGATGGGCCTTAAAAATATTGAGCCTGCAGCAGGCGGCAACCCGGATATGAATGCTGTTCTTTTGGCCATGCCAGAGCCGGGCCAAGAAAAAATCGTTGAGTTGGATGCCGGATGTAGTGCATATCAGCTCGGTTTTGCTCAGGACCAGATTGCGGCAATTGAACAAAACGGCGATGCGCTTGTCATTACGTTTGATAATGGCGGCACGCTTGTCATTCCTAACTATGGCGATTGTGATACGGCTCTGTTGAATTCAATGGGCAACCCATTTGTTCCGGCCGATGTTGAGCAGTTCCTGGCACTTGCCGATGATCTGAATGAAATTGAACCTGCCGCAGGACCTGGTGCGGGGGCTTCAAACACCGGTTTTGGTTTCGGATCCACCTTTGCTGCGACACCATTGAATGGTGTGGATGCCATTGGACCGATCAACCCGACAGCGTTGAACTATACGGCGCCGGCACCTGAATTGGGTCTTGCGATCGACGAAGATGCGCCGGCACCATTGCCAGTGGCTGACGTGCCGACTGTTTCAGCCGCAGACCTTTGTATTCTGGAAGACGGCTCGGCACAGTTGGTTGTTAATGCAGCTTTGACAGATACTGACGGTTCAGAAACATTAACGGTTTCAATTTCCGGTATTGATGCATCCTGGAACGTTGACTCATTCCAAAGCGGCGGTACATACGATGCGGCGACAGGAACATGGACAATTACATTGCCTGCCGGAACAACATCGTTCAGCGGGGGTCCGATTGTTTCTCCACCAGTTGACAGCGATGTCGACCTGGGAACATTGACAGCGACAGCAACCGCCACTGAACAAAATGGCGGTGATACGGCATCTGCCAGCACAGATTTTGTGGTTGATGTCGATGCGGTTATTGATACGCCAACATTGGACGCGCAGGATGCGTCCGGTCGCGAAGACACAGCAATTGACCTTGATATTTCTACAGCTGTCACGGATACAGACGGTTCCGAAGCTGTGCAAAACATTGTTTTGTCTGGTGTGCCAGCAGGCGCGAGCCTTTCTGCCGGTACGAATATGGGTGGCGGACAGTGGGTTCTATCCCTCTCTGATTTGAATGGCTTGCAGCTGATCCCAGAGGCGGATTTCAGCGGCAGCTTTGATATTTCAATCGCTGTCACAGTCGAAGAAATTGCCCTGAACGGTGAAGAGTGTGACCTAACAAATAATGAATTGACCGTCATGGACAGCATCAACGTAACCGTTACGCCAGATGCAGACGTTCCGACCGTTTCTGCGCCAGATGTATGTATTGAAGAAGACGGATCTATGCAGGTTGTTGTAAACGCAAACCTGACTGATACGGATGGTTCTGAGACATTGACTGTCAGCATCAGCGGATTTGAAGCCGGCTGGACTGTCGATACAACACAAAGCGGCGGCACCTACGATGCTTCAACAGGGACATGGACGATTACACTTCCTGCTGGCACAACATCATACAGCGGCGGTCCGATCGTTTCTCCGCCAGCTGACAGCGACGTTGACCTCAACAATCTAACTGCAACAGCAACATCAACAGAAACAGCAAACGGCGATACGGCGTCTGCACAGACAACATTTGATATTACGGTTGATGCTGTTGCGGATACACCGGATCTGGATGCAGGTCAGGATATCTCTGCGGAAGAGGGCGGTTCTGCCAACGTTAATATTACAAACGCGACTACAGACACAGACGGTTCTGAAACCCTTGGCAATGTTACAATCTCGGGCGTTCCGGATGGTGTGACATTCTCTGCCGGTACAAACTTGGGCGGCGGCGTTTGGGAAATTGCACAATCTGATCTGGCCAACCTTCAAGTGAATGTTGCCGACGGTGTTGCGCCGGGCCGTTACACATTTGATGTAAGCGTGACAGCAACAGAAACGGTTACGGATGCAGAATGTGATCTGGACAATAACGAAGCCTCCGTCACGGATCAGCTTGAGCTGATCGTGCGCGCAGACGATGTTCCGATCGTTATCCCGCCAGAACGCTTGTGCGTTGACGAAACGGACTTTGACAATGGCGATACACTTACAGCCGAAGGACAGCTGATCGTCGACTTTGGCTCCGACAACCCGGGTACGTTCACAGCGTCAGGTGAAACGACATTTACATCCAGCACCAACCTGACCACAACGAACGGTCTGGCTATTGATGTGACATTGAATGGCAATACATATGTCGGTACGGCCTCAAACGGTGCGGTGATCTTTACACTCGCAATCCAAAATGACGGATCCTATAATTTCACGCAGTTTGAAACCATCCGTCACCCGGATCAATCGGACAGCAACGACGAAATCACAATGGAATTCGGCGTAACAGCAACGGATTCTGATGGTGACATGGATACGGCGACCATTACGGTTTGTGTTCAGGATGATGGTCCGGTTGCTTATGAGGGCGCCCTTACTAGTTTAATTTCGCATGAGAA
>CAXGXG010000179.1:0-4211 GCA_964013525.1 uncultured Alphaproteobacteria bacterium
GCCATTTGGGTCATTGCTATTGTTTTGTATTTTGTTCAAATCATCCCACGTTGCATTCTTATCCAACATGGCATCCCACAATCGAATATAGCTCGAATACTGGCCATGCATGTAGCGGTTATTATCTAGGCTGGCGGCCAACTCAACTGCGTCTGCGTATTTAGTGCCGTACACACCTGTTCGGTCATAGCGTGCCAATTTATCCGAAAGGGGGGCAGGGTCTACACGAATATCAATCATGCGGGCGCGTTCTTCGGTAATTGTGATTTGCCGATTATTGTTAGCTTGCGCTTTTTGCTTTGCGCAATCGAAAACAGCCGTCAGGTGGTTCTGGCGGTCCTCGGGGCGTGACAAACGTGCAGCGTTGGTTTCAAGTAAATCATCCCGACACGCAAAGAAGAATTTCATGTTGTTATCCACCAAGCTGCCGTCATGGCTGACCCATTCGAATTCATACTGTGCATCATCATTTTCATTGGGGATGGATTTGAAATCGTCAAACGTCAGGCTTGTATCAAAAGCTGCATGGGTAATGCGAATGGCGCTGCGATTATACATTTTGCCTATATAATCGTGTTGGATCATATTGTCGCGTTCACGTCGTACGGCCTTACCGTAATCATCATAAACGTCCAAATCAGACTGGAAGGCGGCCAGTTTTTCAGACAAGGAATAATCAGCAGAAAGCGGGAAACGTGTTGCGGCCGCAATTCCGTCAATAATCGGTGGTTGCTCTTTCAATTTGTTTATTGCACATCCACGAACTTGCTGTGCGCGACGGTACCAATAGGTGCTGGCTTCGTCCCTATTGCTAAGTTCTGTTTCATCGCGGCATTCCAAAACCACGCGCGTATTGTACTGTAAACTGTCATTGTCAGGCGTGGCAGCGGCCAAACCGGACTGGGCCGCCAACATATCCGCATTTATGCGGTTTGTGACGGTGGCTTCTAACAATAACAGATAACTTTCGCGGCTGATTTTATCGTCAGCCAGGATGCCGTTCTCGCGGTCCTTGGCCATCATGCGGTCCACGGCCTCAACATAGGCTGGGTCCGTTTCCAGGCGGCGGATCATATCCTCCACCTTGGCTTTGTCATTCAGAACATCAAGAGTTGTCCAAACCTTTTCCGGCGTTGCAACTTCTGCGTCAGCGTCCTGTGTGACTGCGGTATTGTTCTGCGTGTTCGTTTCTTGCGCGTAGGCAGGGAAGGTGGCAGCAATGGCAACAGGCGCCAACAGCTTTAAAAAGGGTTTCATAAACAGGCCTTCACATAAAAATAATCTTGATAGGGAGACCCTACCAAGATTATGAAAACCCGTCAATGGTTTTTAAAGTGATTAATCTTCCTCCGTCAGGGAAACAAGCGTCGTATTCCCGCCGGAAGCTGTCGTATTGACCGTCACCGTTTTTTCGGTGGCAAAGCGAGGCAGATAGTGCGGTCCGCCAGCCTTGGGCCCGGTTCCTGATAATCCCATTCCGCCAAATGGCTGAACGCCTACGACAGCACCAATCATTGACCGGTTGACATAGCAGTTTCCGACGCGTGCCTTTGAAAGGATCGTATCAACCGTGTGATCAATGCGGCTGTGGATACCCAGCGTGAGGCCATAGCCCTTGCTGTTAATATCGGCCATGACCTTGTCCAAATCTTGCGTTTTGAAACGAACAACGTGAACGATCGGTCCGAAAACCTCGCGCTCTAACGCACCGGTGTCTGGCAATTCATAGGCGCGTGGGGCAAAGAAATAGCCCTTATCCGCCAATTCATCAGCCATTGGTGCGCGCGCTACACATTTAGCCCCTGATGTCTCAAGCTTGGCCGCATGTTCTTTGAGTGTTTTGAGCGCGGCCTCATCAATCACAGGCCCGACATCTGTCGACAGATACATTGGATCACCCATGATCAGCTCTTTGGCTGCGCCATCCAACATGTTGATAATACGATCGGCAATTCCTTCCTGCAGATACAAGATGCGCAATGCTGAACAGCGTTGTCCGGCAGATTGGAAACCGCTGATTAAAATGTCATCAACAACCTGTTCCGGCAGCGCCGAGTTATCAACGATCATCGCGTTTTGCCCACCAGTTTCCGCAATGAATGGCGCAATGGCACCCCCACGTTCGGAAATGGTTCTGTTGATAACGTGTGCCGTTTCCGTTGAGCCCGTAAAGCATACGCCTGTCACACGCTGATCCGGTACCAACAGCTCGCCCGCACGACGGCCTGCAATCGGCATAATATGCAAGGCTTCTTTCGGTACACCGGCACGGATCATCAGGTTGATGCAGTATTGGCCAACCAAGGGGGTTTGTTCTGCAGGTTTGGCAATGACACAGTTACCTGCCATTAATGCGGCGGCAACCTGACCTGTAAAGATCGCAAAAGGGAAATTCCATGGACTGATACACAGGAATGTGCCACGCCCGGTCATACCCAGGGTGTTGCGTTCGCCCGTTGGCCCCGGAAGCAAGAGGTCACTACCAAAATCCTGACGGCCGCGAACGGCGTAATAACGGCAAAAATCAATCGCCTCACGAACCTCGGCCAAAGCATCAGGGATGGTTTTCCCGGCCTCACGCGCGCAGAGGGCCATGATCTCTGTCATGTTTTCTTCCATTAAATCGGCTGCAACATCCAAAATGCGGGCACGTTGCTGGGCCGGTGTTTTGGACCAGCGTGGGAATGTCTCTGCACAGGTTTGCAAAATCCCTTCGACCTGTTCGTCAGTCGGTGGATAGTAATGGCCAACCGTATCATTCAGGTCTGATGGGTTGATTACCGGAACGGGTTCCGTTTTAAAATGTGCGCCGGCTTCCCAGTTTTTCGTACGATAGGAATTGATTTCGCGTTCCAAGGGCTCGCTGACGGCTGTGTCATAAAGCTCAATCCCTTTGGAATTGGCACGATAGAATTCAGTGCCGCGTCCAAACATGTCGATTGGCAAAGGAATTTTCGGGTGGCGTTTATTTTCCAGCTTTTCAATATATTGTATCGGATCAGTGACCATCTCTTCGACCGGGACACGGTCATCTTGCAAGCGGTTTACAAACGAGCTGTTTGCGCCGTTTTCCAGCAGGCGGCGTACCAGATAGGGGAGGAGATCCTCATGACTTCCAACCGGCGCATAGACACGAACAGGGTATTTGTTCGTCTCACCCTCCTGACCGACCAGTTGGTGATAAAGTGGCTCGCCCATGCCGTGCAGGCGTTGGAATTCAAATCCATCCTGCTTATTACCGGCCATCACCATAATAGAGGCAACTGTGTGTGCATTGTGCGTTGCAAATTGGGGATAAAATAAATCGCGGTTATCCAACAGTTTTTGCGCACAGGCTAGGAAAGAGACGTCTGTTCCACTTTTACGGGTAAAGACCGGGTAATCATCCAGCCCACGTTCCTGAGCATATTTAATTTCCGTATCCCAATATGCGCCTTTGACCAGTCGTACCATCAGGCTGTGACCGGATACGCGGGCCAATTCAGCAAGCCAGTCCATGACCATCCAGGCACGTTTCTGATAGGCTTGGACGGCCAGTCCAAAACCATGCCAACCATTAAGGCGGGGATCCAGGCGGACAGCTTCCAGAATTTGAAGAGAGATATCCAGACGATGCGCCTCTTCGGCATCAACCGTCAGGCCAATGTTGTAGCTTTTACATTGAAGGGCTAATTCTGTCAGACGCTCGATCAGAAGCGGCAAAGCTTTGTCAGCCTGCGAAACGAAATAGCGCGGGTGAAGCGCGGACAGTTTCACCGAAATCCCGGCAGAAGTAATGGGAGATGCATCTTCATCATAGCTTTCTACAGTTTTGCCAATCGCATCAATCGCATCTTTGTAGGCATTGAAATAACGTGTCGCATCCTCAGCCGTGCGGGCTGCTTCGCCCAGCATATCATAAGAATATCGGTATCCCATCTTTTCTTGCGGGCGGGCTGTTTTCATTGCCTCTTGGATTGAACGGCCAATCACAAACTGATGGCCCAGAATCTTCATAGCGTGCAACATGGCCTGGCGAACGACCGGCTCACCGGCTTTTTGAACCAGCTTTTGCAAAACATTGGAAGGGGAGACATCGTCATGTTCTTCCTTCGCCTTGGCCTTGCCGATGACTTTACCTGTCAGCATCAGGGCCCAAGTGGAAGCATTGACGAACAAGTCACTGCCTTTGCCGACATGTTCATCCCAGGCAGCGCTGCCGATCTTATCCT
>CAXGXG010000180.1:0-4179 GCA_964013525.1 uncultured Alphaproteobacteria bacterium
TTTCAGGGTCTTCATGACATCTTCACGGGTGGCGTTCAGTGTATTGACACGCAGGTGCAGATCGTTTTGATCCTTCATCGCAACAAATATCTTTTCAGCCTTTTCCAAACCATAGGCATTAACCATCGGGCTCCAAGCCCATTCGGGACACTCAAGCAGAATTCTCTTGTCAAAATCTGAACGATTTAAATCTTTGCCTTTCAAAGCGTCTGCAAGCTTTTGTTCAGATGCGCTCAAAGCTTCCGGTGCAAATTGTTCACCTGTGAAAATCCGTTCGGCCAATGTTTTGGCATCCTGTTCGCCTGAAATAACGCTGTCAGCAATCAAAAAACTTCGCGCAGTTGGTGTATAGCCCAACTCCTCATGCCAGGCGTTTAAACGGTGCAACCGACGCAGAATTCTGTAGAAGCGTGTGTATATAAATCGCCGGTCAGAAGAGCCGATATAGCGGCGTTTCCGGAAATAATAAGACGCCAATCCGTCAGCCGGGCGGGCCTCGGTCAAAAAAGATTCCAACAGGTCGATCGTACCCTGATAACGCGCAGCAGGAGTCATTGCAAAAAATATCCTCTTATATATACTCTGCCCCATTACTAGCAGGAAGATGTCATGACGAACAACCGTTTTATTTTTACCAGTGAATCCGTGGCCGAAGGGCACCCCGATAAAGTCTGCGACCGCGTATCGGATGCGATTCTTGATCTTTATATGTCCAAAGACCCGGATTGCCGAACAGCCGTTGAATGTTTGGCAACGACTGACTTTCTGGTCATTGCCGGTGAAACCCGCGGATCTGAAAGCATTTCAAATGAGGACATCGAAAAAACGGCCCGTCACGCCATTCGCGATATCGGCTATAGCCAGAAAGAATTCCATTGGGAAAAAATCAAAATCGAAAACAGGCTTCACAGCCAGTCCGCCGATATTGCGCAAGGCGTTGATGCGGGCGCGGCTAAGGACGAAGGTGCCGGCGATCAGGGGATCATGTTCGGTTATGCCTGCGGCGAAACTGAAGAAATGATGCCGGCCGCCATCACGTACTCGCACCGCATCCTAAAAACGCTTGCAGACGATCGGAAATCCGGCAAGCTGAGCATGCTGGGCCCGGATGCCAAAGCACAGGTATCACTCGTATACGAAGATCAAAAAATCATCGGTGTCGATTCTGTTTTGGTTTCAACACAACACAATGATGGCCTTACACAATCGGACATCCGTGATATTGTCCGACCATATGTTGAAAAGGCCTTGGGACATTACGACATGCCTGCAGAGGATCGCTTCTATGTGAACCCCACCGGCCGTTTTGTCATAGGCGGCCCCCACGGTGATGCCGGTTTGACGGGACGAAAAATCATCGTCGATACCTATGGTGGCGCCGCACCGCACGGCGGTGGAGCCTTTTCAGGTAAGGACCCAACGAAAGTTGACCGTTCTGCCGCTTATGCCGCGCGCTATGTCGCTAAAAATATTGTTTCTGCGGGATTGGCGGAGCGCTGCACTATCCAGCTGTCCTATGCCATCGGAATTTCTCAGCCGATTTCACTCTTGGTGGATACACATGGGACAGGCATACGCAGTGACGTGGATTTGGCACAAGCTGTGCGTGCAGTCTTTGACTTGAGCCCCAAGGGTATCAAAACGATGCTTGATCTGTGCCGGCCAATTTATGAACGCACATCATCATACGGACATTTCGGCCGCCAGCCGGAACAAGACGGTGGATTTTCATGGGAAAGAACGGACAAGACTGGTGATTTGAAATCCGCCTTGTCCATGTAACTCACCTCTGCGCTACATGCGTCGATTGACCCCTGCACGCATATGGCTGATTACATTCTAAAGATACCGAATTTGGTCTCTTCAATCGGCGCGTTCAAACATGCCGAAAGGGAAAGCCCCAAAACATTGCGTGTTTCAGCAGGATCGATAATCCCGTCATCCCACAGTCGTGCGGATGAATAATAGGGATGACCTTGGCGCTCATACTGTTCGCGAATGGGCTTTTTAAAACTCTCTTCTTCCTTTTCAGACCATTTCTTGCCCCTGGCTTCCATGGCATCACGCTTTACAGTAGCCAAAACGCTTGCCGCCTGCTCGCCTCCCATGACGGATGTTCTGGAATTTGGCCATGACCAAAGAAACCGGGGATTGAATGCACGGCCGCACATGCCGTAATTTCCAGCACCAAAACTGCCGCCGATCAAGACCGTCAGCTTGGGTACGGCTGCATTCGAAACTGCATGCACCAGTTTGGCGCCGTCCTTGGCAATGCCGCCCGCTTCATAGGAGCTTCCCACCATAAAGCCTGTGACATTCTGCAAGAAGATCAATGGAATTTTACGTTGACAGCAAAGCTCCACAAAGTGCGTGCCTTTGAGCGCGCTTTCAGAAAACAGAATTCCGTTATTGGCAATAATACCCACCGGCATACCAAACAAATGCGCATAACCGGTGACCAATGTTTCACCATAGAGCTTCTTATATTCATCAAAACGTGATCCATCGACAATGCGGGCGATTACTTCGCGCACATCATAGGGTTGGCGAAGGTCTGTCGGCACAATTCCATACAGCTCGCGCGGATCATACAGGGGGTCCTCTGCCGCCTGAATTTCAAGTTGAGCCGGTCTTACGGGACGGTTAAGAGTGCCGACAATATCGCGGCAGATTTTAAGGGCATGCCCGTCGTCCTCCGCATAATGGTCAGTCACGCCGGATTTGCGGCTGTGTACATCGGCTCCGCCCAGATCTTCGGCACTGACATCTTCACCCGTTGCCGCTTTGACCAATGGTGGCCCGCCAAGGAAAATTGTCCCCTGCTCTTTTACAATCACGGATTCATCAGCCATGGCAGGAACATACGCCCCACCTGCCGTGCAAGACCCCATAACAGCTGCAACCTGCGGGATGCCGGCCGCAGACATTTGCGCCTGATTGTAGAAAATCCGTCCGAAATGTTCTTTATCCGGAAAAACTTCATCCTGCTTGGGCAAAAATGCGCCGCCACTGTCAACCAGATAAATACATGGCAAATTATTCTGTGCGGCAATTTCTTGTGCACGCAGATGTTTTTTGACCGTTAAAGGGTAATATGTACCGCCTTTAACTGTTGCGTCGTTGGCAACAATCACACATTCGCGACCATTCACACGGCCAATACCTGTTAAAATTCCAGCTGCTGGCACGTGATCATCATAAACCTGATGCGCCGCCATTGCTGAGAATTCCAAAAATGGGCTGCCGGTATCTATCAAAGTATCGATCCGCGCACGGGGAAGCAGCTTTCCACGGGATATATGTTTATCCCGCGCCTTTTCAGATCCGCCTTGTGTAATTTGGTTGTAGGTCTCCAGCCAATCATCAACCACGGCCTGCATGGCATCCGTATTGTCTTTGAAGGACTGACTATCTGTATTGATTTGGGTTTCTATAATGCTCATACCCAGCAGTATAGAAAAATATCACGGAATTGAGGAGTCTGAAAACGTGCTATGCTGCAAGTTGTTGTTTCGGCGCTCTTTTACGCGCCAAATTCAGGCCAACTTCTGCCACAGCGGTCGCAGCAATCAAGGGAACAACAACCATTGCCCCGGCCTGAAACGCACCACCCATAAAAATAAGTGACAAAAGCGGTGAAAATCCGCCAATATGGGGGGCAAAAGCAAGCCCGGCTGAAACACCGCTAAAGCCACTCACACCGATCAGGCCTGTCGCGCTGACAGCCGTTACTCCCTTGGTATGTTTAAATCTTGAAAAACCGCGTTGAACAGCATTTTTGAAAGATTGTTTAAGATGGCTCATAAAAATGAATCCTTATATGTCATTGATTAGATTGATATTCAACGATTGTTACCCTTATGTCAATAGAATTAATTTTTGACACTTTGCCCAAATGTTTTACCCTTGGACGCTTAAACATAAATGTTCAAACGGGAGCCTTTCATGGTCACGCTTTATTATGCTGGTATTTTCGGAATCATGTATCTTTTCTTGGGGTTTTACGTTGTTAAGAACAGACGCCTTCACAGAATAAGCTTGGGGACCGGAAAGGACGTACCTGCGCTGGAGCGCGCGGTTCGGATCCACGGAAATTTTAGCGAAAACATTCCGCTTTTTTTAATTCTGTTGATGTTGATAGAGATGCACGGCACGCCTTACTGGCTCTTGCACATCTTT
>CAXGXG010000181.1:0-4173 GCA_964013525.1 uncultured Alphaproteobacteria bacterium
GTGCCCAGCATTTTGATCGGAGGATACAGCTGTTAAGTTCATATCGACATCTGTGTTTGATGCACCGACAATGTAAAAGCCCGCCACACCGCCATTGCCGTTCGTTGTAATATTTTGCACGCTTGCCGTAATGGTCGAGTTTCCGCCTCCTGCCTCAAAGCGAACCCCCTCACTCGTATTGCCGTTGGCTGTAAGACCGGATGCACTGACGCTGACATCCGCACCATTATATGCGCGAATATAGGTGCCGCGCCTGTCATTAAAAGATGTGTCATTATTAGACAGCGTTAGGGTGTAGTTTTTATTATCAGTATATGCGGCATCACCTGAGGTGTTTGTAATGACTGGCGACGTGGTTGCTGCCTCAATAAAGACGCCGGCGCGGGTTTCTAGATCTACACCCGACCCAACCAGTCGCGCACCGGCAAAATCCATGGTAATGCCCGTATTCATATTTGACGCCGTACCGTTTCCCTGTCGCACGTAAATGGTTTTGCTGGTGTTGCCATTGGACAGTGCGGTCTGTGCGTCAATCAGGTTGTTGTAAGGATTGTTAGGTGTGCCGTCACCATTGGCCGTCAGACTGTTATCTACGAAAATATATTGTTCGGTTTTACCATTCTTGTTCTTTTCCGTTTTGGATGCCTGCGCCTTGGGGTTGGTGACAACATCAATATCGCGGACGATCGGTTCTTGCATATAACGGTAGATACCTTTCGGACGTGTATATTTTTCCTGTTGCAGGGGGATCCTTAAACGCACGTCAAAAAAATGATTTGTATTGCGGATATTGTCATGGCTGTATTCATAGCCTAAACGGATATGGTCGCTCACGTCCGTTTCTGCGCGAAGACGAACGCCATCCAGATCAACGTCTTCGCCTTGACCGAAATTGTAATAGGACGCATGCAGCCAGGTTGGGTAATCCTGCAAGTAAGGTATGCGAAACCCTGCCTCCACATCAAAACCACGTAATGGGACTTCGCGTGTAATGCCGGGGTTTACCAAAACGAACCCTTCCGGCGTCAGGCTTGCGCTGTCTGGCGTGTCTGAGATAAGCTTGGATCCGGAAATGGGCTCGTAAAAGTTTGTGCGGAAACGATACTTTTCTCCCAAGGCTTCAGCGCCTATTGTCCACTGGCTAAAATCATTTCCAAATTGACTTGTCCGCCTGTCATAAAATCCGTAACCTCCAAGAACATAATCTTCGCCCATGACTTCGGTAACTTGACGATAGCCCAAACCGAAGTTAAGTTCATGGCCGCTATCACTGCCCCAAACGGTTCGGATATCACTAAATATCATTTGATCCCGATTTTGGGCGAGGGGGGTCTGCATTTCCACGCGCAGAATATCGCGTTGATTACCTAAACGGGCATTAAAGTCTATAACGGGTTTATAGAATTGCGGATCAGTTGATAGCGGGTCGGCCGGTGCCGATCCCGCATATACCAGCATAGGTATAAGAAAAAGCCACGAAGGCTTAAGGTTGTGTGACCTGAACATACCCAATAACTCTCAATGAACCCACAAGTACCATGGTACTCGCCACTGGTTAATTATTGGTTAAAATCACGACTGTTTACGGGATGATTTTTTTCCGACCAAAGCTTTGACAATGCCCCGCAGTGTGCGGGTTTCCTGCTGGGTCATGTCCAAACGGGCAAACATGTTCCGGATATTGCGTTCTGTATTGGGACGTTTTTCAGGGTTTAGGAAGAAGCCCTTGTTTTCCAGCTCGTCCATCAAATGTTGCATGGCACCGTTAAAGTCCTGCTGTGTGGCCGGTGGGCTTTCGCCACGGCGTGTGTAGCTTTCTGGTGTTGTTTCGGCAACATGCTCGTACCAGGCATAGCCGATAAGTAGGACTGCCTGGGCCAAGTTTAAAGAAGAAAACCCCGGATTAAGCGGTACGTTCAAAATGGCATTTGACAGGGCAACATCATCATTGGTCAGGCCTGCGCGTTCAGGACCGAACATGATGCCGCAGTTTTGGTCATCTTTACGGCGGGCGTGCAATTCATGCGCAGCACCACTTGGCGTGAATACGGGTTTGACCATATCACGTTCACGCGCGGTGGTTGCGATTACGAATTGCAGATCTGCAACGGCTTCGGCGGTTGTTTCATAGACTTTGGCATTCTCAATAACGCCAATTGCGCCCGAACTTGTCTGGATTGCGCTTCCGGATGGCCAGCCATCACGTGGGCTGACAAGGCGCAGATCCGTAAGGCCGCAGTTAAGCATCGCACGTGCACACATTCCGATATTCTTGCCCAATTGAGGCTCTACCAATATAACGGCAGGGCCTTTGGGGTGGTCATCTGGCAACTCACCGCGTTTGGGTGTATTGTTTGTATCCTGCATCTCATCAAGCCGTTTTTAAGCGTTCCAAAATGCGCTCGCGACCAATCAGGGGCAGCAGTTGGGGCAGTTCGGGCCCGTGCTGCATGCCTGTCAGGGCAAGGCGGATAGGCATAAACAACTGTTTGCCCTTGCGATCAGATTGAGATTTGATTTCTGAAATCCATTCATTCCAGCTGTTGTCGTTTAATTCCCCTTCGGGAAGTGTTTTGGCCAACAATTCAGCGTAGTCTGCATCTTCTATCACGGGTTTAACCGGGCCATTTGCCACATACCACCAGTCTTTGACATCATCAAGTTTGGTCAGGTTCGGGCGCACAGCATTCCAGAAACCGGCATCAATATCCCACAATTCCATTTCTTGCAAACGGGGTTTGACATCATCAAATGTCTTTTGCTGAAGGATACGCGCATTAATACGCCACAATTCGTCTTCATCAAATTTTGGCATGTTGCGTGAAAATTTTGAAAAATCAAATGCTTTGATCGCCTGATCCAGTTCCGTCAAAGCCTCAACAGGATCCGACGTTCCGATTTTTGATAGCAAACTGATGATTGCCATCGGCTCGATCCCGCTTTCTTCGCGCAGATGTTTCATGCTGAGAGAGCCCAAACGTTTGGACAGCTTTTCGCCATCTGCACCGGCAATCATGGATGTGTGCGCGCACTGCGGCAATTCCGCACCTAATGCTTCAAACATTTGCAGGTGGCAGGCTGTATTGGCAACATGATCCTCGCCTCGCACAATATGGGTAATTTTGAAATCCATATCATCAATGACTGAGCAGATGTGATAAAGCGGTGTTCCATCTTCGCGGATCAGGACGGGATCAGACATATCCTTACCGTGGAAGCTGACAGGACCACGGACCAGGTCATTCCATTCAATGGGCTTATGCTCCAGTTTAAAACGCCAGTGTGGGCTGCGTCCTTCGGCCTCATATTTATTGATTTGCTCATCAGTCAGATTCAAACCTGCGCGATCATAAATTGGTGGCAATCCGCGGCTTAGCAATGATTTACGCTTTAACGACAATTCTTCGGGCGTTTCATAGCATGCATAAAGACGTCCGTCATTTTTAAGCTTTTCAATCTGTTCTTGATAGCGCTCGGTACGGTCGCGCTGATGGGCGCTTTCGTCCCAGTTCAGGCCTAGCCATTTCAGGTCCTCTTTCAGCTGCTCCGTATATTCATCCTTTGATCGCTCGTGGTCGGTATCATCAATACGCAACATGAATTCGCCGTCCTGACTGCGTGCAAACAGCCATACGATGATCGCGGTGCGGATGTTACCAATATGAAGCAGGCCGGTGGGGGAAGGGGCAAAGCGGGTTTTAACGCGCATAACAAATTGTTCCTGTTGTTAAATTGTTGGGGTAATTTAACACAAGACCAATGGGAATCCCACGTTTTTTAGGCCAGCGGCGCCCGGATTTTATAGAAGTCCTCAGCCGGGCCTTCTTCTTTAACACGCGCCTTTAATTCATCAGCGACAAGGAAAGCCAGCTCAAGGGCCTGCGCCGCATTCAATCGCGGGTCACAATGCGTATGGTAGCGTTCTGAAAGGTTTTCGTCCGAAATCTCGTGCAGGCCACCTGTACATTCCGTTACATCCTGACCGGTCATTTCCAGATGGATGCCACCGGCATGCGTACCTTCGGCGTCATGAACATCAAAGAAGTTTTTAACCTCGCCCAATATATTGTTAAAAGGTCGTGTTTTATAGCCGGATGATGATTTCACGGTGTTGCCGTGCATCGGGTCGGATGACCAGACCACTTTCTTGCCTTCTTTTTCAATTGCGCGGAT
>CAXGXG010000182.1:0-4170 GCA_964013525.1 uncultured Alphaproteobacteria bacterium
ACGAAATGGTTCCGGGAATTGAGGGTGGATTTACAAAATACATCCCCCAGGATGCCAAGATGCCGATCTATGACGCCGCTATGAAATACATCAATGACAACACGCCGTTGATCGTTGTCGCCGGTAAAGAATACGGAACCGGTTCCAGTCGCGACTGGGCGGCCAAAGGTACGCGTCTGTTGGGTGTCAGTGCCGTTATTGCGGAGAGTTTTGAGCGTATTCACCGTTCCAACCTGGTTGGTATGGGTGTCCTGCCACTGGTCTTTAGAGGTGGCGTCACGCGCGAATCACTTGGCCTGGACGGGAGTGAGACTTTTGATATCGAAGGTATCGAAAGTATTACACCTTTATGCGATTTAAAAATGACCATCCGTTATGCGGACGGACGCACAAGCGAGGCTGAATTACAATGCCGTATCGATACTGCGGATGAGCTGGAATACTATAAGCACGGCGGGATTCTGCATTACGTACTGCGCAGTATGGCCGCTTAAAAGCCCATCGGTTTAAGCCGTTACATAGTTATAAAAAACCGTGCCTTTTTAATAAAATGGGCGCGGTTTTTTACATATAATTAATCCAGACTGTGTATGTTAAGGCTGAGGGATTGGTAAAAACATATAACAACCGTGACAAGCGGGGTATTAAGGAGAAAACAAGAATGGGGATGAGACAATCATTTACGCATATGATGCAGGACTATTGCGCTTATGGATTGCAAAACGCAATCCTGACCAGCCAAACGCGGGGTATGGAAAAATATTTCGGACGGGCGGGGCCTGGACGTATGATTCAAAACTCTAAGGCGTTGTTGTTTGCTGCGCGCCATAACCCGGCGGCATTTGATCAGTTGTTGGAAATTTCGGCCGCACGGGTTGCCCGTGATGTTGCCGCTGAACGCGCGGAAAATGCTGGCGGTATGTACGATATGGATATTGTCGGACGCAACATGACACCCTGGGATTTTGACCGGACAGGTGCCGAGTGGGAAGAGATTGAAGCCCGTGCCGAGGTGGATAGCCAAATGAGCGCGGCGTTGTCAAAATACAACCGCCGACTGGAAAAAATGGCTCCACAGCCAAAACGACAAAATGCACCCAGTGCATATAAACCGCAGGCCATGGCCAGCTAGATCAAGGATTGTTACCAATAACAGTCATCGACCGCCGCCGTTTTCAATGACGTGCGGCGGTTTTCTTCTTTGTGGAAAAGAGGGTTTCATCAAAACGCGCGCAAGTTCTCTTGCAGGGGGGGCGCATTTGTTTTACCTTTAACGGGTAGAAAACGACCGGGGATCCCGACACATGATGATCGAGCCGAATCAAGATAACGAAAAATCCCGCGCGGATTTTGCTGACCGCTTTGTCAAAAGCCCGGTCTTTATTATCAGTTATGTAGCGATTTCGTTGCTGTGTGCGATATTGATCTATTGGGTGTCGGGTTTTGTTTCCCCGCGTGAGTTACTATTTGGCTTCGGCGCAGGTCTGGTTTTGATGGTGACCATTATTCTGACCACTGGGTTCATCCATCACCTGCGCAGTGACGAGGTTATGAACGACCGTTTTGGCCTGATTGACAAAATGATGGCGGCCCACAACCTGAACTGGATTGTTAACCAGAATTATATCAAGGCGGTCGAGGTTCATTCCAGTGAAACCTGGACATTTGCAAACGAACTGACGTTTGCCATTCAGCCCGATTCTGAAATTTCACGTGGGATTGACAGCAACCTGGCCAAGGGTGCGCGTTACAAATTTTTTATGCCCGACCGTCCGCGTGTGCATAAAATCGTTTCCGATTATAAGCGTATTCACAAATTTGCACCCGGGCAGGTGGAATTCATTTTGATTCCACATTCCGAATTTTTATTCCCGACAATTTTGTCATTGTATAACGTCCGCACAGGTCGTCCGCGCTGTATTGAATATTTACCCATTCGCAAACTGAATGTCTGGATTGAAATGGATACCGAACATTCATCGCGCATGGAAGGCATTGGTGAGGTTTTAATCCGCAAATATGCAGATCGCTATACCGCGCCCACCATTGACCACCACTTGGAAGAGCCCGCACCACCGGCTGAGTAACCTATGAAGCGTTTGCCTGCCAAAGCCGCCCATCTTGGGGCTGTCGGCCTGTTCGTGTTGGCCCTGACGTCTTTTGTACGTACACCTTGGTTCCTGCCTGAATTGTTCTCGCATTTTCAATTGCAATATCTGGTGATTGGAACTTTGCTTTTGATTGCCCTGTTCTTCCTGCGTCCGCGCTACCCATCTTCATTTTTGTTCCTGACTGCGGCGCTTACGCTCAACATTATCAATCTGGTTCCGTACGCCAATTTTCACCGCTTGATTCCAGGTCAGGACATTCGGGCGCAGGTCGTGGATGATCGGGAAACGTACAGCTTGCTGTTTGCGAATATTTTTAAATTTAATTTTGATACCGATAATTTCATAGATATGGTCCGTAACGCCGATCCGGATATTATTATTGTGGTTGAAGTGACCCCTGAATGGCAAAATGCCTTGATGGCGCTGGATGAAATTTGGCCGTATTTCCAATCCCTGCCGCAACCCGGATCGCACGGTATGGGGATATATTCAAAATATCCGATTTCCAGTTTTGATGTGCTTCAAATGTCTTACGAGGATGTCCCTGCGTTTGATGTCAGCCTGCGTTTAAATGGCCAAACCCTAAACCTTTTGGCGCTTCATCCGCGCCCGCCGGTCAATCAAGCCTTTTACCGGATGCGCAACCAGCACTTTGATTGGGTGCGTGCCCATTATCAGGATTACAATGCAGATCCGTTCATCGTTGTCGGCGACCTGAACACCACAATGTTTGCCCCCCAATACAAACGTTTAACGCGTGCAACGAATCTTAAGAATGCAAGAACAGGCCGCGGCCTTCAAAAAAGCTGGTTCATACGCGGGATCCGTCCATTGGGTATCCCGATTGACCATGTTCTTCATAATGATCTGGTGCGTATCAGATATTCAAACGTGACACCGGATATCAAAAGCGATCACCGCCCGCTTCTGACGTACTTTACACTGGTCAGATGATCAATAAACCTCGGGTGTTGACTTGTAAAACCGGAAAACTTCTATCTGATTCATAATTTCTTAAGGCAAATTATGGTAATTTAGGTTCAAGAATAAGAATAAGAGGGGGATTTTTACGGTGGACCAGCAGCCGTTATTCAAAGATTACGGGCACGATGTGCCGGAAACGTATTTTTCAGCCATGTTACGCGCAGATGATTTTATCGACCGTTTTTCACAAGACGGGATGCCGGGATGCGCCAGAAAACTGATGAGCCTTTTGGACGAGGCACAAGACATTATCCGTATCCTGACGCAGGCTGTCAGTGTTTCGGCCTTTTTGGGCCATATGCATATGGACGAAAATGCCGTCAATGATAATGATATTCTGGAACAGGCCGATGCGATGGAGGCGGATGTCTCTTACCTGCAAAAGCTGTGTACGCATGTCACTGAAATCGAACAGCGTTTGGTCCGCGTTTTATCACGCAGCACGTTTTTATAATCCATTTATGGTGAACCCTTGCCATAGGGTCGACATCCATTCTAATATCAGGCTATGACCCAAAATCTGATCAAAGCCGAATTGCACGCCCATTTGGAGGGTACGCTTTCGCCCGAAATGCTGTTCCAACTGGCGGAACGTAACCAGGTTGATGTGCCCTTTGGCATTATCACGCCTGACCATAAAAATTATCGCTGGGATGAGCATCCGGATGCGGGTAAAAACCTTTTGGCCTTTGTTAATGCCTATGACCGCGCCACGAATGTGATCAAAACCCCCAAAGACTATTTTGATATTACCTATGATTACCTGCGCCGCTGTGCGGAAGAAAATTCAATTTATGAAGAGCTGACCATTTATGCCGATCCGGAACCGACGGTCGGCATTTCTTACGCCGCCATGCTGGACGCATTAAGTGATGCGATCGATTGTGCGCGTACGGATTTTTCCATTGAAACCCGGCTATTGGCAGCCTTTGTCCGCCATTATGGGGTTGAACGCTCAAGAAAAGATGCGGAAACGGTTGTCGCCAATCCACATAAGTACGTGACGGGGATCACCATGGCAGGCGCAGAGGATATGCATGCAGTGGCGGATTTTGTTCCCGCCTATCGCCGTGTT
>CAXGXG010000183.1:0-4168 GCA_964013525.1 uncultured Alphaproteobacteria bacterium
CAATTCCAGATTGATTTTGGTTTCCGGATACAGCGGTGTCAGGTTGTCAAAATTTATACGGTGTTTGATCTTTTTCGGTTCTTCAAAGTTGATCGTATTAACCTTGAGAAGGGCGAAATAACGTTCGTTATTCTTGGGCGCGCGGATTGCCCCTTCGACCGTATCACCTGTGCGCAGGCCGAAACGCTTGATCTGGCTGGGGGATACGTAGATATCATCAGGACCCGGCAGATAGTTTTCTTCTGGAGAGCGCAAAAATCCGAAACCGTCCTGCAGAACCTCCAAAACACCGATCCCGAAAATCTCTTCGTCTTTTTCGGCAAGGTTTTTCAGGATGCCGAACATGATTTCCTGCTTGCGCATGGAGCTTGCGTTTTCGACCTCCATTTCTTCGGCCAGTTTAATCAGGTCAGAGGGGCTTTTGGATTTCAGATCTTGAAGATGCATGCAATGTCACCAGTTTTTTGTGTATATCGTTGGGGGATGGGGGTTGATATGAAGATATCAAAAAGTAAAAAATGTGAAGTTGTTGACGTTTTTTTGGGACTGCCCGTACGCGCATGCGGCAAGGCCGCGCAATATCGATTCTATGTTTTAAAGGAAAAACAACGGCGAGTCGTTATCTATAGTTTTACTTCAGAAATGATGGGGTGTCAATAACTTCTATTTCGGGCCTGACAAGGCCGGATATTTCCGCGTAGGACGTAACCCGGGAAGCCTGATAATTTTTGGAAGGTCGGGATTGTCGGCGCATTCGAAAAGCCCGTCAATATACATCGGCGCACCATCCAGCGATGTCAATTTGTTTTCAGATGCATTAAATGTGCGAACACCCTCCTGCGGTGCCCCCTTCAGGTTAATCAACCGGTTTTCTGAACAGTTAAAGTCGCCTTTAATGGTTTGCGGCGCACCTGTCAGGTCCGTAATCTGATTTCCGTTACATGCGAAATGCCCCAGAACCGAATGCGGGGCGCCTTCAAGCGTTGTCAGATTGTTGTAAGCGCAGGTGAAATTGCCCTTGATAATCGCACGGCTGAGGTTTGGCAGGCGATCCAGATTTTTGCACAAAAGGTTTACCGATCCATCGACGACACAAAATCCATTCTCGTCTTTTTTAAAGAAAACATTCATTTGGCGCAATGTGTCTTCGGTTGAAAGGCCATCCAGATTCCAGACATCATCCCCACGTTCGTAATACAGGTTGCGACGGCGCGTGAACCATCCGACAGGATCAGGACGCCCACTGTATAAAGCGGTCAGATCCTTGGATAATGTTCTCACCGCCGCTTCAAAATATGGATCAGACAAACCGTAAAAAGCATCCACCGTATAAACGGCCGCGCGGTTTTGCCATTGCGGGGATACAAGGGTCTTTAAACTGGCGCGCGCCAAGGGTGCACGAATATCCGGATCCGAACGTTTGATCAGATAGGCAACAACAGTATCCATGCCCGCATCATCAATGGGGCTTTTCTTTTGACTGCCGTCAATGCGCATGCATGAACGCCACGCGCGGGCGGTGGTCATTTTCATGATGTCTTCGATATCGTCGGTCAGAACAATGGCATAATTGTCCAGAAAACGGCTGCGGTCATGATCGAATTCATCCTGTAATACGGGGTCGTTCGCGGCCAGAATTTTGCCGATTTTATATTGCTGTTTACCCTCGGCATCTGTGGCATAGCCGCCTGAATAATCTGTGACGGTATAACCCTGTTTTTGTAAATAGCTTTCAACCACCTGACGCGCAAAAGAGGGTTCTTTTGATCCCGGAAGGGGAAAATAAATCCGTGATTGTGGCAACACGCGTTTGGCCCCCATTTTCTCGCGCTTGTCTTTGGCCTGACGGACAAAATGCTTAAAGCGGTTTGAAAATTCAATCATCTCATGATTTTCATGCAGGTTTTCCAGCGCCAGACGCGCATCACGCTGTTTGGCGTGACGGCCGAAAACCTCGGCCAGTGTCTGGGGTTTCAGATGAATGCCTCTGAGGGAAAAGTAATCCTGAACAGCTGTGATGCGGGATTCGGGAACGGTATCCTGAGTATTCAGATAACGGCCGACCTTTTTCAAGAAGGCCGCCTTGGCCGCAGCCTCAGCATCCTTCATATCGCGGATATCAGCACCGGATAAAGGCCGAATTTGAAACATGATTCCCCCCACAAAAACCAAATACAGTTTAACATAATGGTCGGTTTGGGGCAAGGATTCTGTCACACGCGTAGTGAAAAGCGGCACGATATCTGCGCTTTTCAGATTATACCGCCTTCAAAAATAGCCGATATGGAGGTGCATTTAAAAAGGTTTCAATACAGCCAAAAGGACAGCAGCCACCAGGATCACAGTCGGAAATTCGTTGAGAATCCGAAAAAATTTTTCCGATTTTTCGCATTGACCAGCGGCCAGCTGGCGGCGGTATTTGGCCAACGCCATGTGATAGGCGCTTAAAGTAATCACCAGAACCAATTTAGCATGCAGCCATCCTGCGGCCTTTAGGTATTCCAAATTCAGCGCAAACATTGACAGGCCGAAAATCCAGGTCAGGATCATGGCGGGGTTCATGATAATGCGCAACAATTTGCTTTCCATCACTTCGAATGTCGCGCGGCTCTCCTTGGATTTTGCCTGAACGTGATAGACGAACAAACGCGGCAGGTAAAATAACCCGGCGAACCAGGCTACCATGGCAATCAGGTGAAAACTTTTCATCCAAAGGTAAAGATCCATTATTTCAATTCTCCTGTTTTGGCCAATCGTTGGCAGCATTTTGAAAATTCAACCGGGCATCCGGCATCACCGATCACCCCGGTCTTGTTAACGTGGGCCAAAATCAAATCCCGCAGACCGGTGATAAATTTTGGGTGGGTCATGACGGTCGGTACGCGCTGGAAATAGGTTATGCCCTTTTCAGCGGCATATTCGCGGTATTCGTCCTCAATCTCGACCAGGGTTTCCACATGTTCAGAAACAAAAGCATGTGGATAGACCAGAACACCGACCCCATCAGCTGCAGCCTGATCCAAAGCTTCCTCGGTTGAGGGGCCAATCCATTTTAAGGGGCCTACACGGCTTTGATAGCAAATTTGCCACTGGTCGTCAGTTAAACCTGCGGCGGCGGCTATACGGGCGGCTGATTGCTCGCATTGCCATTGATAGGGGTCTCCCTTCTCTATCACTTTCTCTGGCAGGCCATGTGCGGAAAACAGCAGGCGCACATTTTGTCCCTGTGGCACACGTGACCATGTGTGACGGATCAGATCGGCAGATGCATCAATGAACCCGTCAAGAAACGGATGACAGGCAAGTGAGGCTGTGGGAAGGGCAAGACCCAGTTTCTCCACCGTCGGATGCCAGTCCTGCAAAGAGGAAAAAGAGGTTGTGGTTGAAAACTGCGGATAAAGGGGCAGTAAAATCACCTTGTCCGGTTGATAGTCCGCCACCTGCCTTGCCACCGTATCCGACATCGGATGCCAATAGCGCATAGAGACAAAGCACCGGACATCCCCATCAAAATTCTGAGACAGGGTGCGTTCCAATGCGGTGCGCTGAAGTTCGGTATTTTCCAACAATGGTGATTTGCCGCCCAAAGCGCTGTATGCTTCCAACGCTTCGCCTTTGCCGCGGCGCCATGCAATCAGGCGTGAAACCAGAAAACGAACCGGCCAGGGGGCATCAATAATATTGCGGTCCATAAAGAAGTTTTTCAAAAATGGACGGATGGAGGCCTCCTGATCGGGACCGCCCAAATTCATTAAAACCACAGCCACACGGGATGGCGATGCGTTTGCACTTGTCATGTGTCCATCCATATTAAACCCGTGCCTGTTTGATAAAGGCCGACAGCTCCGCCACATGTTCGGGCGGGGTTTCTTTGATGACGCCGTGGCCCAGGTTAAAGATAAACGGCCTTCCACCCAATGTTTCAATCAACTCTTCGGCTGCTTTTAACATCGGCGCCCCGCCTGTCAGCAGCAATCCGTTGTCGAGCGCCCCTTGAACGGGCAATTGGGTTTGTAAACGGTCACGGACATAGGACAGCGGAACCGTCTGGTCAAAGGCAAGGGCCGTGATGCCCGTCTGTTCGGCATAGGGCAACAGGTAATGCCCGGCCCCCTTTGGAAAGCCGATAATCGGAATGTCGGGATGCGCGGCACGTATCAATTGAACA
>CAXGXG010000184.1:0-4115 GCA_964013525.1 uncultured Alphaproteobacteria bacterium
CGGAAAGTTTGATGCCCTGCTCGCCCACGACTGTATTATAGCCTTCGGGCAAAGCCTCAATAAACTCATGCGCAGCTGCATTCTTGGCAGCTTCAACCACCTCTTCAACAGTGGCGCTTGTTGTTCCATAACGAATGTTGTCCAGAATTGTATCGTTGAAAATCGTGATTTCCTGACTGACCAAAGCCATATTCTGACGAAGAGAATCAATAATCACATCACGAATATCAACACCGCCGACTTTAATAGCCCCCTGCGAAACATCAAAAAAGCGTGGCAAAAGATTGATAATCGTTGATTTTCCGGATCCTGACGGACCGACAAGCGCTACGGTTTTGTTTTCCGGCACAGTTAAGGACACGCCTTTTAACGCTTCGGTACCATCGGGATAAGAAAAATGAACGTCTTCCAAGGTAATGGTATGTTCAGTCACATTAAGCGGGCTGGAATCGTCGCTGTCGCGTATTTTGGGCTCTGTGTCCAGAACCTTAAATATACGGTCCGCTGCAGACAAACCGACCTGAATGATCGTATTGAGTTTCGCCAGACGTTTCATCGGATCAAAGGCCAGCATAAAGGCTGTGATAAAGGATAACAATTGGCCCGGCGTACTTTCCCCGCCAATAACCTGATAGCCGCCATAGACAATAATTGTCACAATGGCAACGCCACTTAAAATTTCGGAAATGGGCGTTGAAAGAGCTGAAACACGCAAGCCTTTGTAGGTTAGACGGAAAATATTCTCAACGCTCTCACGAACGCGTGATTTTTCATGTTCAACCATTCCATAAGCTTTGACATGGCGCATCCCCTGAAAGGCCTGGGTTAAATCTGTGGACAAATCACCAAGCTGGTTTTGGGCCGAGCTTGACACGCGACGCAGGCGGCGCCCTATGGACACGACAAAGATGGCGGCAACCGGAAAGATAATGAGCGCTGCAAGTGTGAGCTGCCAATCTTGGTAAAACATAACACCGATCAAAATAAACAGGGTAATTGCATTCTTACCCACGCCCAGCAATGTCTCGGTCACGGATGAGCGCATGACGGTTGCATCTGAAGTCATTCGGGATAACAGCTGGCCGGTTTTAAATTCTTGGAAAAAACCCATATCCAAATTCATGATGTGCGAAAACATATCGTTTTGAATGTCTGCAACGATGCGCTGGCTGATTTTACTGAGCAAAATCGCATGAAAATAGGTTGCGACCCCACGCACGACAAAAGCCAGAAACACACCAATTGCCACCGGCCACAGCATAGAATCATCCGATGCGGTAAAGACATCATCAATGATCGGTTCCATCATTTTGGCCAAAACACCTGTTGTTGCGGCTGCAACTATCATCAAAGCCACGGAAATCCACAGTGTTTTAAAATAAGGACGCAGATATGTTTTGACCAAACGACGGATCAATACAATACTTTTTGTGTCACGGTCAATCGGTCGTCCGTGTCTTGCGGCGATTTTGCTCATTTTCTTGACAGCCTCTTGTTCGTTAGCGGATTGTATAATAGAATTTAAAACGTAAACGATAAAGCCTTTTTCCCAAGAAAAAACAGCCATGATTTTTAGTAAAGATAACGAAGCCGACAAAGATCAGGATTCCAAATCCCAAAGCGATAGCGATGACACATACCGCAATGCAGAAATTCAGGGTAAGGATGAAGAGAAAAAAGCCGGCAACAGAAAAGAAAAACCCAAGGCTGTCCCACCACGTATTGGACTTGCACTGGGCAGTGGCTTAGCTCGTGGCTTTACACACATCGGCGCGATCCGCGCGTTGGAGCGGCATGGAATCCGCCCGACATTCATTGCCGGGACGTCAATGGGTGCGCTGGTTGGCGGAGCCTATCTGGCAGGTCGTCTGGACAATCTGGAAGAATGGGCCTACTCCTTGACACGCTTCAAAGTTCTTTCTTATCTGGACTTCCGTGTTAAAAGTGCCGGAATGATAGGCGGCAATAAACTGACCAAACTGATGGAAGAACATTTCGGCGACATCACGGCCGAGGATTTGCCCCACCCTTATACGGCAATTGCGGCTGATTTGACGACAGGTAAAGAGGTTTGGATGCGCAAAGGACGCCTGGTCGATATGATGCGCGCATCCTTCTCACTACCCGGGATTTTCCCACCGGTTTTCTGGAACAACCATTGGTTGATTGACGGCGCGCTTGTCAATCCAGTGCCCGTTTCACCTTGTCTGGCGATGGGGGCACGTATGACCATTGCGATCAACCCCAATGGCGATTTGATTGGTAAGGCTGCCAAACCGGGTGACACAATCCCGACAGTTGCAGGTTTTGATTTATTAAATACGGATGAGCACCCTGAACAAGGTTTGAAAGCTAACGCGCTTAGCATGACACGCCGGATCTTTAGGCGCGAGCAAAACAAACCCAGCATGTTCGGTGTTATGGTTTCATCCCTGAACATCGTTCAGGATCGACTGGCACGCTCGCGCCTGGCGGGGGATCCGCCTGATGTCTTGGTGACACCACGTATCGGTCATATTGGCCTGATGGAATTTGATAGAGCTGAGGAATTGATTGCTGAAGGAGAAGCGGCTGTTGAGCGCGCAATGCCCGATATCAAGGCCGCCTACTCTATTTTATGTACGCGCTTTGAAGGTTATGAAGATGGCGAGTCACCAACCTGATCAAGCGCCCGGATAGTTCCTAGCGATGTTTTCAAGGTTAACTTGCGGTTTTATCTTTTCACGCAGTGCCGCTTCCTTTTGTCTAATGACAATATCTTGCAAGCGCGGTTCTTCAATACGATCCCAGACATCTTGCAATTCGTGAGGTTCCAATTGGGGTTCTTGCGGGCACATGTTACGTGCAAACGCCTCCATAGCTTGGCCTATTGCAAATTTATCGTTGATATCCAGGGTCATAACCTTCTCCTTTTCTCAAAAAAAAGAAACTTACCTAGCCCTACCCTATCAAAGAGTGATTAAAAACCGGTTAAATTGCGCGTTTTGTGGAATTAATCTTTCCACTTTTCGCGCTCTTTTTCATGACGGGCCGATTCCGGCGTTTGCCAGATAAACCTGTCCATGGCCCAGGTAGGATGCACGCCGTAATTTTGTGACAACAGCTCAACCTGACGCATCTTATCCGTTTCGCGCGGTTGGTTTTTGAAATGGGCCGCATGAATACCACCCGTTATGAACAAAGAATCCAAATTGCAGTTTTGCGCGCCATAGACATCGTGGTGGAGGGAATCACCAACCACTAAAATGCGCGAGGGGATCACCCCATCGAACTTGGCAATACATTGATGAAAAATTGTCCGATGTGGTTTGCCGATGAAATGTGAAACCCCGCCAAATTCTTTAAAACGTTGAGCAACAGCACCTGGACCCACCTGACGCTCCTTGCCAAAAACAGTGATCAGGTCAGGATTTGCACATATAAGCGGAATACCGCGGGCCACGGCTTTTTTCAGGACAGCGGAATAATCGTCTACGGTTTTGTCGGGCGCATCAATACCTGTAACCAGAATAAAGTCCGCATCTTCGATGTCTTCAACAACCTGTATATTCAGACCACTTAACAACGAGCGATCCTGCGCGCGGTTAATCAGATAGCACGCCTGCCCCAAATCCTTAAACACACCATCATCCTGCGCGTTTAGATTTTGCCAAACAACTTCGCCCGCTGTAATGACATCGTTATAATGCTTGTCGGTGATACCAAATTCATTCAGGCGCATTTTATTATATGCGGCACGCTTTCCGGAGTTTGAGAGAATGACGACCTGTTTTTTTTCAGCCTTCAGTTTGTTCAGGGCCGTAACTGCCCCGTCGTAGGCCCCCTGCCCATGGTGAAGAACCCCCCATTGATCCAGGATAAATCCGTCGTACGCATGAGAAAGTTCGTACAAACCCTGACTATAACTTGTTTCCATGGAGATATATTCCTATAGTTCTATCTATTAATTTAAGCCAACAACATAAATTTTCGGTAAAATTCTATGACGTCACAAGAACAAAAACAATATGACTTTGACCTATTCGTGATCGGTGGTGGATCAGGGGGCGTCCGCGCAGCCCGTATTGCAGCGGGTCACGGGGCCCGCGTTGCCATGGCCGAGGAAAAATATCTGG
>CAXGXG010000185.1:0-4109 GCA_964013525.1 uncultured Alphaproteobacteria bacterium
ATATCGAAATCATTTTTATTTGTCAGCGGCGTTTCTACAAAGCCGGGGCAAATTAACTTTACTTCAGTTCCGTTTGCACCTGCCTCAACTTTTAGGCTTTCCGCATAGGAAATGATTGCAGCCTTGGTCGAGCAATAAGGTTGACCTTGTGGCAAGCCCCGGTACCCCGCAACAGATCCGCAAAGCACGATCTGACCATAGTCTTTATCCTTATAATATTTGAACATGGTCTCCCCAACGTTGTAAGCACCGCCGATATTCACGTTTAAAATTTTGTGGATGAAGTCCAGATCTTTACGCTCATTTTCATGAGGCGCGTAAATCGCCGCTAGAAAAATAACGCTGTCGATCCGGCCAAATTCTTTGTCAAGGGCCTCAACATTTTGTTCAAGCTTTTCAACATTTGTAACGTCAAGAGGCAAGACCAGGTGGTTGTCTCCACTCAATTTGCGTTTGACCTCTTCAAGCTTCTCTTCGCGGCGGGCAGATAGCGCCACCCGTGCACCACGGTGCGCCAGCTCACGTGCCAAAGCGGCACCGATCCCACTGCTTGCACCAATAATCCAAATGTTTTTGTTCTTTAAATCCTTCATTCGCCAATACCCTCTTTGTGAATAACGATGGTCATTTTGGCGACCGTTACACCGAATTTACGCATGTCCGTTTTGTTGATCAGGGTTTGTTCGTCAACTTTATACATCCAATCATCCATAGCAAAACTGTAGGTTTCACCATCAACAGGTATGTTCATATCATAAGTCCAATGAACAACTGAACCTGCGGTTTTGCCAACCGCCTGCCCATTAACATCATCAGCAGTTGCCGTGAATTGCCCGTTATCACCTGTTTGAATGCGCCATTGTCTGTTCCAAACATCGCCATCATCAAACCTGAAAACTTCGTCCAATGTTCCGCTTTCGCCCTGCCATGTGCCGTCAAGTTCGGCTGTAAACTTGCGCGTAACTTTGCCTGTAAAGCGGTTTTGAACAATTCCGTATGCGGTCATGGGACCGGTAAAAAACTGTTGAAAATCCAGCGCAGGCTGTGTTTGGGCATAGTCGTTTATTGATGCCGTTGGACTGCAACCAGTGAACATGAACAGGCACAATATAACTGCGAAAAACTTATTTATCATCTTTATCTCTCCTATCATCTATCTTACATTCGGGTGCCCGATTGGTTCCCGTGTTGCGCGGTTCGGCCTGGTGGGGCTTTGGGCGATAGCCGATTTTTTTTATCCACAGCTTTACGGCCTGATAATGAATTAAAAGAATGGTCTTCAGGGTTATAAACGGATAGCGCAAAGCGGCCTTCCAAAGATTTGCACGGGTCAAGTCCTGCGCTTTACCGACAAGCGAGGTTACAAGTTTTTTTCGCCCCTGTTCATCAAAATAATCAATCCACAAGCCGAACTTTCCGCCTTGGTATAAAAGCCGAAATTCGTAATGGCCTTCGCGATCCATAAACGGTGAAACATGGAACACTTTTTGTGCCCGAAGCCAATCTTCGCCCGTGATTTCGGAATAATCGTTATTAAAACAAATGTAATCATGCTGTTCGCCAAAGGTATTATGAACTTCGCAAATATAGGCTTTCAGCTTGCTATTGCGGTCATAACATAAGTACAGACTTATAGGGTTAAAGGCATAGCCCAGAACCCGCGGCATTGTCACAAGCAAAATCTCACCCTTGGCATCAACACCATAGCTGTCCAGATATCCGCGAATTTTCTTTAAAAGATTCGCTTGATTATCAGCTCCGTGATCTTGGGTATGAAAGGAAAAGACGCCCGCTTTATTGACTGGCAATGGACCAGGCAGATCATCCGTAATGGGTAAAGAAAGGTAATAGCCATGATATCGGAAAGCATTTTCACGTGGAAAAAGTCGCTTGTGTGCAACAGTTGTGTACAGGATTTTTCCTGTGCTTACGCCCATGGGACTTTCGCACCCATGTAATTTAGAACCTTTAAACCGCTGGTGATACCATCCTCGTGAAATCCATATCCCAACCATGCGCCACAGTGATAGGTTTGATTGCGCCCTTGAATACGGTGGATTTGTTCCTGCGCATGGACGGCGGCTTTATCAAATACGGGATGCGCAAAGGTGTTGCGGTCCAAAATCAGGCTTTCATCAATTTTATGTTCAGGATTGACTGTATTGATGACGGGCGTTTTACATTTCAGCTCTTGTAGGTTGTTCATCCAATAGCTTAGTGATACGGATGGACGCTCTTCCTTTATCTTTCTGGCCAAATAGACCCAACTGGCCCACGCTTTTTTCCGTTTCGGCATCAAACGTGCATCCGTATGCAAAACTGTTTTGTTCGTCTGGAATGTGAAGGCTTTTAATGTATCTTCCTCCTCCTCATCCATATCCTGCAGGATTTTAACCGTCTGGTCTGCGTGACAGGCGAACACGATCCGGTCAAAGCTGTGCTTTGCCCCCCTGGTGTCCAGCACCGTGATCTTGCCATCTTCTCGCTTAACACTGGCAGCCCCGCACCCCAGCTTTAGCCGTGATCCGAGCTTATCGGCAATTCGGGAAACATACACACGGCTACCACCACGAATGGTAGACCACTGGGGGTGATCATCGACACTTAAAAGGCCGTGGTTGTCAAAGAATTTCAAAAACCGATTTGCCGGGTATTTCAAAATGGTTTCAGCAGAACAACTCCAAATTGCCGCACCCATGGCCTGAAGGTATATTCGCCTGAACCACGGGCCTGTTTCCATTTCATTTAGGTAATCCCCCAGGGTCTTACCTTGCAAGTCTTCTATGCCGGATTTTGCCTTGCGGTTAAATTGTAAAATATCACAAACCATTTGCCAAAATTTGGGCCTGAAAATATTTCTTTTTTGCGCAAGGATATGTTTTGAACTGTATTCAATATCTCCCCGCCCAACACTGACACCAAAAGACATGTCACTGTCGATAACATCGACATTCAAATATTCAAAAAACCGGACGAGGTTGGGATAGTTCTTTTTGTTAAACACAATAAATCCGGTGTCTACAGGTACAGTCTGACCGTCAACTTCGACCTCGACCGTACGGGCATCGCCGCCGGGTGTATCGCTATACTCAAAAACCGTAAGGTCGTCCTGATCCGCCAAAGCCAAAGCTGTACTAAGACCGGAAATGCCGCTACCGATAATCGCCGTTTTTGTTCTCTTATCATTCATTATCTTGGAATCCGTCCTATAGCTGCAACGTTGTGATCAGGCTTCTTTCTCTGATTTTTTACGCTTAACCAAACTGCGAAGACGTTTGTCCAATTCTTCCAGCTGGACCGGCTTGGGCAGATAATCGTCCATGCCGGCGTTAAGGCATTTTTCACGGTCTTCCTTAAGGGCGTTTGCTGTCATACCCAAAATTGGCGTATAGGCTTTTTCGCCTGCTTTTTCCCGATCACGGATGATTTTGGTTGCCGTCACACCATCCATAATGGGCATCTGCATGTCCATTATGATAATGTCATATTCGTTCTCATCCATCATTTGGATAGCATCATGTCCGTTCTTCGCAATATGCATATCGTAAAAACGTTTTTGCAGGAAATGTGTAATGGTGACGATATTACCCTCATAGTCCTCAACCAGAAGCGTTTTGATGGGCGGTTGCTTTTTCTTTTTACTTTTGTTGAGCTTGCGGATCTTACCTGATGACGCAGCTTTTTTCTTCTCAACATACCGGATCGGCAACTCCAAAGTGAACTTGGAGCCCATACCTTTTTTAGAAGTCACAGTGATCTCACCATCCATCAAGGCTGCGAGGTTTTTACAAATTGCAAGCCCCAAACCTGTACCACCAAATTTGCGGGTAATACTGCTGTCTTCCTGCATAAAGCGTTGAAAGATCGTATCCAGTTTTGAATCGTCAATCCCGACGCCGCTATCAATCACATCAAATTTCAAGATCACTTGATCTTCGCCGCGTTCGCCACTTTGGGTCACAACAACATTAACGTAGCCCTGTTCGGTGAACTTGATGGCATTGTTCACAAGGTTCATAAGAATCTGGCGTATACGGTTGATGTCACCGCATAAGGAATAGCGGTAATGACGGTCATAACTGATGTTAAGATCAATATTCTTCTCATTT
>CAXGXG010000186.1:0-4103 GCA_964013525.1 uncultured Alphaproteobacteria bacterium
GTGATTGCCAAAATTGAAGAGATGGGTCTGGGCGAAGGTACCACCACATACCGCCTTCGCGATTGGGGCGTGTCACGTCAGCGCTATTGGGGATGTCCGATTCCGATTATCTATTGCGACAGCTGTGGGATCGTTCCCGTCCCGGAACGCGATTTGCCGGTTGAGCTGCCCAAAGATGTCACGTTTGACAAGCCCGGAAACCCGTTGGATCACCATCCCACATGGCAACATGTCGATTGCCCGACATGTGGAGAGAAGGCGCGCCGTGAAACCGATACCTTTGATACCTTCTTTGAAAGCTCCTGGTATTATGCACGCTATTGCGACCCGCGTAACGAAAACGCCCCCTATGCCAAGGATAAAGCGGATTACTGGTGCCCGGTTGACCAATATGTCGGCGGCGTCGAACATGCGGTTATGCACCTTTTGTATGCACGATTTTTCAACCGCGCCATGAAAAAAGTCGGTCTGATCTCCTTTGATGAGCCTTTTAAAGGTCTGTTTACACAAGGGATGGTCACGCATGAGACCTACAAGGATGAAAAAGGCCAGTGGCTCTACCCCCACGAATTGGTTCAAACCGATAACGGTTTCCTGCACCACGAAACCAAAGCGCCGGTGACCGTTGGCCGTATTGAAAAGATGTCAAAATCTAAACGCAATACAGTTGATCCCTCCGATATCATGACAACTTATGGTGCAGATGCCGCGCGTTTGTTTATCCTGTCCGATTCCCCGCCGGAGCGTGATTTGGAATGGACCGAAAGCGGTATTGAAGGGGCATGGAAGTATGTGAACCGCTTGCACCGCCTGGTTACCGATTCCACCGTTGATCTGTCCGGCGATTTGCCGAACAATCCGGATGAGGAAGGATTAAAAATCCGCACCGCCGTTCACAAGGCGATTGACGGCATGACCGAAGATCTTGAGCGCCTGCATTTCAACCGTGCTGTCGCCCGAATTCGTGAACTGAGCAATGATATTACCGCCTACGAATCATCTGAAAACGTAAATGGTCCGATCTTGCGCGAAGCCTTTGAAGCTCTGGTTCAGTTGATTGCCCCGATTATGCCGCATCTGGCTGAGGAGCTATGGCAGCATCTGGGTCACGATGGCCTGGTTCTTGATGCGCCGTGGCCCAAGGCGGACCAATCCTTGCTGCAGGCAGAAAAAATAACCATTGCCGTTCAGGTGAATGGCAAAGTGCGTGCAACCATTACCCTGCCGCAAGACGCGGACAAGAAACTGGCCGAGGAAACCGCCCTTGCTGATGAAAATGTCCAACGCGCCATTGATGGCAAGGATATCCGCAAGCTGATCGTGGTGCCCAACCGCATTGTGAATGTCGTGGTTTAACCTTGACGGTTTCAGTGAAACCGATATCATGCGGCTATACATAATTTCTGAATAAGGCCCTTGTCATATGAAGAACCTAAAAGAACTCAAAGCTGTGTTTAACCGCTATGCGGGCGTTGGCATCCTAAACCCCGACCGCATCACCTGCGACATGGATCAGATCCTCGGTGCGCTGGATAGCGAAGTGCGCGAACTGGGTTTTGATCTTGAAATTTACCGCAAAGGAACAGCGGAAACCCGTATTCTGCGCCCGGATAATCTGGTGCGTGCCGAATATACAGAAACCGATGGTGAATTCAAGCTGACCGGCGCCTATCGCCTTGGGAACGGCTAAGCATTGCACCGTCCCGAACCTTGCGGAAATTTAATGCCACATACCTTCAAGACATTCATCCTTTTGACCCTTATGATCATGCCTATCGGCGCCTGCGGCTTCACGCCCATGTATGCAGGCAATACAACTGCTACAGTGACTGAGGGTTCTGGCGACCTTGTATCTTTTCAAAACATTGCTGTTGCCAATATCCCCGACCGCAGCGGACAATATCTTCGCAATCAGCTGATCGACACGATCTACATTGATGGCATACCCAATGCCCCGCGCTATGAACTCCAAATGCTACGTTTGGATGAAAGCATTACACCGCTTGGTATTCGCCGCGATGAAACCGCAACCCGCGCACAGATGCGCATTACTGTTCAAATGTTGCTGGTCGATAAAACCACCGGCACGACCGCGCTGACCCGCAATCTGATTGCGACAAACAGTTTTAACCAATTGCGCAGTCAATATACAACCAACGTTTCCAACCAATACGCACGCGAGCGCGCATTGGACGAACTGGCGCGTCAGGCTGTCACGGAAATTGCCCTTTTCCTTAAACGATAATCTGATTTTGTGAACGTCATCTTTGTCTTGGTGGCTTTCGTGGCTTGCGGGTCAACTGCCTATTGACCGCAGGGTCCTTTTCCCGCCATATTAAAACATATGAAGCTTACCTATAAAAATACGGATAGTTTTCTTAAAAAACCTGATCCAAAGGTTAAGGCCGTTTTGGTCTATGGCCCGGATGAAGGATTGGCACGCGAACGTCTATCAATGCTTGGCAAAACCGTGGTTGAAGATCTGAACGATCCCTTCAATGTTATCGAACTGAACGGTGATCAGATTAATGATACCCCTGCAATTTTGTCGGATGAGGTTTTTGCCATTTCCATGATGGGCGGCCGCCGTTTAATCCGCATTCGTGATGCCAATGATAAAAATGCCAAGGCATTGGAAAGCGTTCTTGAAGATGCGGACAAGATTGATCATTTGATCCTGATCCATGGTGGCGACCTTTCCCCTAAATCTGCGTTGCGCAAATGGGCCGAAAAATCGAAAGTGGCCGCGGCTCTCCCCTGTTATGTTGAGGATGAAAGGGGCGTATCACGCTTTTTGTCACAATTTTTTACAGAACATCAGCTGCGTATTGATTCTGATGCCCTGACACTGGCCAGCAGTATCCTTTCGGGTGACCGCGCCATGATCCGCCAAGAAGCGGAGAAAATAGTGACGTATAAGGGGGAGGACAAATCCACCATCACTTTGGGCGATATCAATGCCTGTTTAGGGGCGACAAACGCCGAAACTCTCGATGTTCTTGTTCAACATATGGCGTCAGGGCGCCCAAAAGAAATGGAAGAGACCCTTCACTTCCTGTTTTCTGAAGGGGCAAGCGCCGTGATGATCCTACGGGTCGTGCAGAATTATTACCGCAGGCTTTATATCACGCACGGAAGAATGCGTGATATGGGTTTTGAACAGGCAATCGCAAAGCTATACCCGCCTGTGTTTTTTAAACATAAACCCGGCTTCCAACAACATCTACGCACCTGGCCGCAACCAAGGATTGAGGGTGCACTTCACCAGTTGTACGAGGCTGAAGCCCTTTTAAAGTCAGGCACTATGGACGCTGAACTGCTATGTAACCGCACACTGTTATCGCTATGTGCACTGGCATCTAAACGGCGTTAAGATTGACTGCTAATGGCTAAGTCGGGCTTTTCAGGATTTTAATTTTTCAAGAATATTATCAAGCTGATCCAGATCTCTGTATGAAATCGACACTGTTCCCTTGCCATTTTCCTGTGGAGTAATCGTCACGCTAACGCCCAATTCCCGGCTTAGGTCCTTTTCCAATGCTAATGTATCCACATCTTTACGTGGTGTTTTGGGGGCGGGTTTCTTAATCTTGGACAAATTTTGGCCGAATGTCGGGGCAAGTTTTTCCGTTTGACGAACGCTTAGGCCGTCATGCATGATCTTGGATGCCAGCAATTCAGGCTCCGCACAGGTTAAAAGCGCGCGGGCGTGACCGGCTGAAATTTTACCATCTTGGACATATGGCTTGATTTTCTCGGGCAATTTCAGCAATCGCAGCATATTGGTAACGTGACTGCGGCTTTTCCCAAGCTTTTTCGCAAGATTTTCCTGTGTATAGGAAAATTCCTCCTGCAGACGTTGATATCCTTCTGCTTCTTCCAACGGGGAGAGGTCTTCGCGTTGAAGGTTTTCAATCAGCGCAATTTCCAAGGCAGCTTCATCGCTCATATCCTTGATCACAACGGGAACATCATGCAATTTTGCCTTTTGTGCCGCGCGCCAACGTCGCTCACCGGCAATAATCTCATATTGGCCTGTGGCGAGTTTCCGGACAACGATAGGCTGTACGATCCCATGTTCGGATATTGAATCCGCCAGATGC
>CAXGXG010000187.1:0-4044 GCA_964013525.1 uncultured Alphaproteobacteria bacterium
AATACAGCGATCCGCATGCGGGTTTGATGAAGGCTGAAATTCAGCGCATCTTGAAAACGCCTGAGCTGGCCATGGGGATTAAGGAATTTGCACAAAAGGCTTTGGCAATGAACGATAATTCTAAGTCCAAGGCAAAAGGTGATGCGCCTTCACGCAAGGCGGGCTAAACCCCCTTGCCAAACAGCCCCCCTGTTGGTAGGGTGTTATGAAATCTCAACAGGGGTCAAGCTATGCCAATGAATATGCATCATTCACATCGCGTTTTGCGTCGTCACAGACAGGCCGAACAGGAATTAAAGCCCATTGCCGCGGCCTATACCTATGCCATGAATACAGTTGGCCATGCCCGCAATCTGGAACTTCAAATCTATTCATTCGAAGGGCGCACGCGCATTCATATGTCCGAGCCCCGTTACGAGCTGCCCGCATACAATGCAAAATACTGTGCGCTGCTAAAGAAAAAAGACAAAAGCCTGACCGAACTTGACTGCTGGCTAACAGATGGCGGTTATACGATCAATGGCCAAAACCGTCATGACTTGAACCTTTCTGAATTGGGTCAAATCATTCATGACCGCCTAAAAGCATTGGGTTCGGATTTCGTAACAGCCTTTCATGCGCACCTGAAAGACCCTGATATTGACCCCACCTATCGCGCGGCCAAAAATGCGGAAAATGAACTTTTGTGGAATATGGACAATGTCAATTTTGTGCCCCTCTCAAAAAAGACCGGCCTTGGAAACATTTTTACAGCGAAATCTAAAACCCGCACACCTGATTATTATCATGAAGTTCACCGTGATCTGATGCCACTGGTACAAGCCTATCGTTATGCGCTATCACAAACACGCGACGATATTGGCAATATCTGCGTATCTGAAACAGATCAAGGTTTGAAAATCGCCATTGAAATTGACGGCCCTGCCGGATATACGACATTCGATCTGTTCGCTTCTGACGAAGGCTACAGCCAAAATCCATTTGCGCCAATCAGTAATACGGCCGCAGACAAGCCATTTTCATTTGATGAATTATTGGACCTTATCGAACGCGCTGCACAAAATCAGGGGGATGTATTTGCAAAACATTATGCCGCCCACCTAGAAGCGCAAGGCGTTCCATCACCGCAGGTGCAGCAAAGCATCAATAGCCGTCCAAAGCGATAAAAATATAAGGTTTCAACGCTTAATTCGCTTTTGATCTACTATCAGATTTCAAAAGAAAGGCCGTCATAGGCGGGGCGAATATGCGCTGGCAATTCGCGGCAGAGGACATCGTAATCCATCATCCCCGTCAATACGATCAAATAAACCTGATCAACATCCAGATATTCTGCCCATTTTTCAATACGCGCCAAATTGGCGTGGGTGTAGATATCTTCTTCTGAACGTTTATATCCCGCGGCATCAACAACCCAGGTTTTAACACCTTTCAGAGCTTTTAAAGCCTCGTCATCCAAGTCAACCATATCTACCGAATAGGCAAAATCATTGATCCGGATGCCGATCGTATCGCATGTTCCGTGATCCTGACGAAAAAGATCCATGCGAATGTCGCCGATGCGGTGTGGGCCATAATCGACAACGTCCAGATCCATAAAGGGACGATAGATTTCCTGCCCGCCATGGAAAACATAATCAAAACGGCGATGCAATTCATCCGAGGTCGGCTGGTTGGAATACGCCTTGATCGGATGCTGCATCGCATAGCTGATCACGCGCAAATCATCCATACCATTAATATGGTCTGAATGCGCATGGCTATAGATGATACCGTCCAGTCGGTTGATGTTGTGATGATTTAGATGATCACGAACATCAACGGTCGTATCAACCAGAACATTGGTATTCTGGCTTTCCAGCAAAAGGGATGATCGTGTGCGTCTGTTTTTCGGGTTATCGGGACTACATTCGCCCCAAAAGTTACCCGCTGCCGGAACACCCAAGGATGATCCGCACCCCATAATTGTTGCTTTGATCGGATGATCGTTCATGCGGGTTGACGTTTCTCAGCTTTGTTAAACAGGGTAAAGTAATTTTGGGTTGTGACTTGCGCCAGCTCATCCTCCGTAATGTTTTTCAGCTCGGCCACTGCGCGTGCTGTATGAACGACGAAAGACGGCTCATTCGTTTTGCCGCGCATCGGAACAGGTGCCAGATACGGCGCGTCCGTTTCAACCAATAGACGATCCAAAGGAACAAGCGTGCGCACAATTTCGCGCAGCTCTTCAGCCTTTTTAAATGTGATGATGCCGGAGATGGAAATATAAAAACCAAGGTCCAGTGCCGCCTTACACAGTTCAGGACCGGATGAGAAGCAGTGAAGAACGCCGCGCAATTTGCCCTGCCCCTCGTCACGTAGCATCTGAATCATATCTTCATCAGCGTCACGCGAATGAATTATAATCGGCAGATCTAGTGCGATTGCGGCTTTTATATGTTTGCGAAAGTTTTCTTTTTGCGCCTTAACAGGTGCATTATCATAGAAATAATCCAGCCCTGTTTCCCCAATGCCGACAACGCTTTCATTTTCGGCCAGTTTGATGATGTCATCTGTGGTGAATTTCTTTTCCGCCTCTTCATCGGCTTGATGCGGGTGCGTACCCACTGTGCAGTCCAAGTATGGTGACGCCTGGGCGGTTTTTAAAACCCTTTCAAATTCGGCAATACGCACACAGATGGTCAACATCTGCTGAACACCGACTTCGCGCGCGCGTGCAATGACATTGCTCAAACCATCTTCGGCAAAGGTGTCGTAATCCAAATGGCAGTGACTATCAACCAGCATCGTCAGCCGTCTCCTTTTCCTCGACATACCGGGGAAATACACCCTCAGGCTTATCAATCGATGTTCCGCTTTCCAAACGGTGCTGTGCGCCGATATGTTCAAAGGTTCGCGCATTTTCATCCAGCTTGAGCTGATCCAAAATCTTTTCCATGGCATCCGGCATCACAGGCTGCAAAATCAGGGCAATGTTGCGGATGGTTTCTGCCAGAACATACAGTACGGTCGCCATGCGTTCCGGGTCCGTCTTTTTCAACCCCCAGGGTGCCTGATTGTCGACGTAAGCATTCGCCTCACCAATGACACGCCAAATGTTTTCCAATGCGCGGTTAAATGACAATGTTTTTAGATGATCCCGCGTTTGTTCTAACAAATTCAGCCCTGCCATGTCCAAGAGCGTTCGGTCTTCATCGCTCAGCTTTCCACATTCAGGAATCGCGGCATCACAATTTTTGAAAATCATCGACAGGGTGCGTTGAACCAAATTGCCAAGCGCATTGGCAAGATCGCTGTTCATACGCTGAATCAGCGCATCCCGGGAGAAATCCCCATCATTGCCAAAGGGCACTTCGCGCAGCATAAAGTAACGGCTCTGGTCCAGCCCATAGTCATTAACAAGATCGCTTGGGGCGATAACATTGCCAGCAGATTTTGACATCTTCTGCCCCTCAACAGTCCACCACCCATGGGCGTAGATGCATTTGGGCAGTTCCAGATCGGCCGCCATTAAAAAGGCCGGCCAATAAACCGCATGAAAGCGCAGGATGTCTTTTCCAACCACATGGAAATCAGCAGGCCAAAACTTCTGATAGCCTTCACTCTCTGTATTCGGATAGCCAAGATAGCTGATATAATTGGTCAGGGCGTCAATCCATACATACATGACATGCGCCGGATCATCCGGTACCGGCACACCCCAGTTAAAGGAATGACGCGAAATAGAAAGGTCCTTAAGACCGCCGGATACAAAGCTCTTCACTTCGTTGAAGCGCCCTTTCGGCATGACAAATTCAGGATTGGCCTCATAATAAGCAAGAAGCTTGTCCTGATAGGCTGAGAGCTTAAAGAAATAGCTTTGTTCCTCAACCCACTCGACCTCTGTTCCGGATGACGTTGCAACCTTGACGCCATCTTCGCGGGTTTCAATTTCGCCTTCTTGGTAATAGGCTTCATCACGCACAGAATACCATCCCGCATAGGTATCCAGATAAATATCGCCATTGGCCACATCTAGGTGCAGCAGGCGAGACGCAGAGCGAA
>CAXGXG010000188.1:0-4035 GCA_964013525.1 uncultured Alphaproteobacteria bacterium
GTTACCTTACAAGCCGGTAATATCCCGCCTTTGCCGGGTTTTGACCCTTGACTCAATTTAATCTCGAACATTTTTATATTAGGATTATTGGCAATTTTTAGAAACGCGTCTTTATCAAAGTCCCCCTTTTTATTTCTTACGCCAAATTTAGCAGTGCCGATTTCAAATACAATATCGGTGTCTCCTTTTAAATGGTACGGTGATAACCCACCTTCACCGGTATTTAGCCAGCAATTGGCCAAAGCCGTACCGTAAGATAGCGCTTCAACAGCAGGGGCGGATAAAGAGCCAAAGCTCATAGCTGAGACATTAAAAAAAGACGGCGGTGTATAGGGGTTTTCGCTATAGGGGCCTATTGTTAGAAGGGGCGCATCTTCAGCTTCATCTTGATTTATCGGAAATACAGCATTTTTAAAGAAAAACCGACGGTCTTTAAAGTCTATTTTGGTGCCATAACCGCGGATATCTTTATCACCATTCGCCGCTTCATAAACCCATTCCCTTATAGCGCGGGAAAAAGGCTTAGCCTCTCTATCGGCAAAAGATATGTAGCGGCGGTAAAATTCGCCCAGCCTTTTTGAAATAGGTCTCAACCACGCTAATACGGGATAATTTCTTTTTACAGCATCGGCAGATTGAAATTTATCATGAATAAAAATCACAACAATCGCAAGGGCCGCACATCCCATTACAAAAATAAAAAGACTGGACAAAAAATCCATATGAAAAAAAGATTCAGTCATTATCAAAACCAGAATTTTAAGCCTGTGACAAAGGCCGTATTATTAGTGCGCTCACCATCAGCCCGTAACATATCTTTGGATTCGCCGGTGGCCTGTTCCCAGCTTACCCCGACATAAGGGGCAAACTTGCGGCTGAATTCATAGCGCAGGCGCATACCGGTTTCAAACCCTGTTATACCAGAACCTATATTATATTCTTCCACATCCTGAAGCGCGACTTCCGTTTCAAAACGGGGTTGTAAAATCAAACGTTGTGAAAGCAATAGGTCATATTCAGCCTCCAATATTGCGGATATGTCGCCTGCATCACTTATATAAGAGGTTGCCTCCACTTCAAACCAGTAAGGCGCTAAACCTTGAAAACCAATAGCGGCAAAGTCCCGATCGTCGGCTTCATTGATAAAATCGTGACGATATCCGGCTTGGAAATCCCAAAAAGAGGCAATATTACGACTATATAAGGCTTCAAATGCTGTTTCTTCATGCTCGCCACGGCTTGTATTATATTCCCCTTCGCTTTTTAGCCAGAGTTTATTGTAATCATTTCCAACCCATGCCTGCACATCATGTAATAAAATATTATCACCTTCCTGAAAACGCTGTTCAAGACGATCACCTATAACTTGATAAAAAATTTGGTCATCATGAACCTGCTGAACACCGTAATTTGTTTGCGCACCTACCTGCCCGTCATTAACGGTTTTTTTAATGGGTTCCCCCACTTCTGGGGTTGTGTTAATTTCATGGTAATCGGCAGGAAAGTTTTTATCTTCGGGATCTACGAATTTTTCATCTGCGCTTTTTGTCATTATCTGCCCATTGTGCATAGAATGATCCATCATATCGTTTTGCGCGATGGCCAAGGTGGGAAAGCCGGCAGCTATCAAAGCCAATATTATATATTTTTTCATTTTTGAATCCTTTTCTTTAAGCAACTCGAACAGCCTGCATCATGCCGGCCTCCATATGGTAGAGAAGATGACAATGAAAGGCCCAATCGCCTTTTTCAATCGGGGTGATAAGGACTGAGAGCTTTTCACCCGGTTTCATTAGAAGGGTATGTTTATAGGGCAGGTTTTCATGTTGCTGTCCGTTTTCCAACTGCATCCACATTCCGTGTAAATGGATCGGATGTTCCATCATGGTATGGTTGACCATATATAAACGCAGACGCTCATTGTGTCGGAATAGATAGGGGCCATCTTGCTCTGTAAATTTCTTGCCATCAAACGAGAACATATACCGTTCCATATTGGCCGTCAGGTTGATCGTCATTTCACGGTCGACATGCGGCTCATATTGTTGGGGCTCGTTAGAGACAAGGTCTTTATAGGTCAGAACCTTCCAGCCATCATTACCCAGACCTATTCCCGGATCCGCCAACCTGTCCTGCGGGTCCGTTATAACCATAACAACATTGGTATTGGATTTATCCTCTTGAAAAGGCTCTGGTCCATTGGGGCCGGGAATGTTCGGATTTTGCATCATGTCTTTGTTCTTGTGCTTCATCCCATGATGCATTCCTCCATGTCCCATAGCGGTCATAGCCAGATCGGAATCATCCATTTCCATCATTTCACCGCTATCCATATCCATACCCGCCATCATACCGATATCGTGCATTCTGCGCACAGGGCGTGGACGTAAAGGCGGCACGGCAGCAGAAAGGCCAGGTTCGGGTGATAGCGTACCGCGTGCATAGCCGCTACGATCCAGACTCTCGGCAAAGATGGTAAAAGGTTTATCCTGGCGCGGCGTCACAAGAACATCATAGGTTTCCGCCACACCAATGCGGAATTCGTGAATTTTGACAGGTTTAACCATTTTTCCATCTACCATCACCACCGTCATATCCAGGCCCGGGATACGCACATCAAAATTGCTCATGGCCGATCCGTTTATAACGCGCAATCTAACCGTTTCACCGGGGTTAAAAATACCAGTCCAGTTCATGTCCGGTGAATTGCCGTTTATCAGGTAGGTATAAGTCGCGGCAGTTACATCGGAAAGGTCAACCGGCATCATACGCATTTTGCCCCACATCATCCGTTCTTGTATGGTTTTACCCAGACCTTTTTCAGCCGCGTCCTCAAAGAAATCCCACACTGTACGTTTTTGAAAATTATAATAATCGCCACTGCGTTTGATATTGGCAAAAATCATTTCTGGGTCTGTAAAAGACCAGTCAGACAGCATGACAACATAGTCACGGTCATAGGAAAACGGGTCGGGGGTTTTCGGGTCAATTACAATAGGCCCGTATGTACCGGTTTGCTCCTGAAAGCGCGAATGACTGTGGTACCAATATGTACCGGCCTGCTGAAGCTCAAATTCATATTCATAGGTTTCACCGGGCTGAATGCCGTTAAACGTCATTCCGGGCACGCCATCCATACGGTTTGGGACAATCAGGCCATGCCAGTGAATAGATGAATGTTCCGTATCCATCAAAGAATTTGTAACATTCAAGTTTACCTTATCACCTTCTTTTAAACGCAGGATCGGGGCGGGAACCGTGCCGTTTACAGCCGTGGCGCGCCCAACACGGCCATCAATTGTAAAAGGGGAATAGCCTATATCCAGATTGTAAAGCGATTGCGGCGAAATACTGTTTACCCCGTATTCATCTATCATTCCGCGGTTTGTTGGGGTTTTTGCCCAGGTCGGCAGAGGCAGGCTTATACCTATACCCGTAACAAATGCCGCGCCAGCGGCAGATCCCAGAAATTTTCGCCGGGATAGTTTCGAATGTTTTGTCATGTAGTACTCCTTATAAGTTTTTAACAGTTTAGATAACGTTGGGTTCATATTCTTTTTAAATTTAATCGCAGGGCATTTAAGACGACACTGACCGAGCTCAGCGACATAGCCGCTGCTGCAAAAATAGGTGTAAGTAGAATGCCAAATACGGGATACAAAATACCGGCTGCGATTGGAATTCCCACCGCGTTATAGACGAAGGCAAAAAATAGATTTTCTCTAATATTGCGCATGACTGATTTAGACAGGGCAATTCCATTTACTATATTTTTCAGGTCTCCTTTTAACAGGGTCATTCCTGCACTTTCCATTGCAACATCTGTTCCTGTGCCCATCGCTATTCCTACATGGGCAGCCGCTAAGGTGATGTCAGACTAAATCGAACTATTCTCCAAAAGCATACTACGTCAAGTTTTAGGCTACAAGAATTTCATTCCACGCATCAAGCGAGGATTGTCTTAAATCTTTAAATGTGTCTCTTTTTTCGTTGTGTCTTTCGTGATTAAAATGGTTTTGGAATTGCGATTGTATC
>CAXGXG010000189.1:0-4033 GCA_964013525.1 uncultured Alphaproteobacteria bacterium
GTAACCTTTCATAACCTGAGGGCCGCGGATGCAAATCTCACCTTTTTCGCCCTGCTTAACAAACTTGTCCGGGTTTTTAAGGTCACGCAGGCGGATCTCGGTCCCCGGTACTGCAAGCCCGATGCTGCCAGCCAGATTTTTACCCACAAGCGGATTTGCGGAAACCAGCGGTGAGGTCTCAGACAGGCCATAACCTTCAACCAAGGTACAGCCGGCCAGTTTCTCAAATTGCTCTTTGACGGTGACATCCAATGCCGCACCGCCTGCTATACATGTTGTCAGCGAGGACAGATCGTATTTTCCATCAGCGTTGAGCTTGTTGATCTCCTGATACAGTTTTGGAACGCCGGCAAAGATTGTAATCTTTTCTTTTTCAATCAGACGCAACATTTCTTTCATGTCAGGCTGGGGCATCATGACCAATTCATGACCATTGGCGACAGCCAGGTTCATTTCTGTTGTCATAGCGAAAACGTGAAAGAAAGGAAGAACAGCCAATAGTTTTTCACCTTCCTGCATGGTTGTAAACCACAGGCGAAGTTGCTCTGCATTGATGCTGAGGTTGGCGTGCGTCAGCATGGCGGCCTTTGGCAGGCCTGTTGTGCCGCCTGTATATTGGTAAACGGCAACATCGGAATTCGGATCAATTTTTGCAGGTTTTAGGTCCTTGGCTTTGCCAAGCAGGTTTTTAAATTTAACCGTGTTTTTCCCGTATTTTACAGGGCTTAGTTTTTCAATGGCCATTTCGGGGCCGCCCAACTTACGGATTCGGCGGGCAACCGGGTTAAACGCCTTCAGCGCATATTTCTTGGTCGTAGGCAGTGCATCAGCCAATGGGCATACGACAACCTTATTAATGCCTGCGCGCTCGCGGATTTTCTCAATGGTTGGGTAAAGGTTACGAACATCGATTGTAAACAGCATATCCACCTTTGCATCTTGGCACAGGTCAATCATTTCCTGTTCTGCATACATTGGGTTCAGGTTCACGACGGTGGCGCCCAATTTCATTGCGGCAAAATAGGCGAAAACATAATAGGGCGTATTCGGCAGCGCGATTCCAACCTTGGATCCTTTTTTGATGCCGTCAGCCTGCATACCGGCGGCCAGACGATCTACAATTTGTCCTGCCTGACGAAAGCTGTAACTTTTGCCCATGAATTTAATAAAGGGTTTGTCAGAGAACTTGGCAACGGAATCATCAAAAACCTGTCCCATTGCACGTGCGGTCAAGGGCGCATTCCAATCGACACCGCGTGGGTAGGATTTCAGCCATGGCTTTTTATTGAATTCCGTTTTGGGATCCGTCATATTCTATCTCCTGAAGTATTATGTATAAGTTTATATCTTCAGAGATATGAAAAGTAAAGTTTTATTTCTTTGGAGGGGGCGGTCCCTTTGGGTCCTGATTGTCCTTTTTCATGCCCTTTAATTCGTCCTTGCTGGGGGCGATGGCGAAAAGGTCGACAAGGAAAGACCCGCTGGATTTCTTGCGGCGTTTCTGATCCGCTTTATCGATTTCACCGCGGACTTTTTTAACGCTTTTGTCGATATTGCGGCTGGCACCTTTGGCGGTGTCTTCTGCTTTTTTTGCTGTATCTTGGGCTGTTTTTTTGATGTGGTCGACATCGCTCTTTGCGTTTTCGCGTGCCTGATCAATGGTTTTATCAATGGAGTTTTTGGCTTTGCCAGCGGCTTTTTGTGCGGCCTTGGTCAAGTCTTCACCGTTTTTTTTAAGTTCGTCGGCCGCTTTCTCAGTCGCTTTTTGAAAATCTTTGCCAGCTTTTTTTGCGTGATTTTTGAATTTCTTCCAATCCATTGATTTTTATCCTTAAATATCTTTTATGAATTTCACATGGTAACACCCGGATTGCATTATGGCAACTATATTCATCTGGATTTCAGGCGCGTGTTTCGGCTATGTTTACCAAGAGATAAAATATAAATACGATTGCAAAGGGTATAAAGATGTCACAAAAACGTGTTCTCACCGGTGTAAAACCAACCGGCACAGTCCATTTGGGCAATTACGTCGGCGCGATTAAGCCGGCCGTGCGTCTCATTAACGATGCGCGCGATTGCTATTTGTTTGTTGCGGATTATCATGCCCTGAATGCGGTACGCGACGCCAAAGAGATGCGTGAAAGCACATACCGTGTCGCCGCTACGTATTTGGCGCTGGGGATCGATTTGGATAAAACGGTTTTTTACCGCCAGTCGGATATTCCGGAGATTTTTGAACTTGCAACCATTCTCGCGACGGTGACGCCCAAGGGACTGATGAACCGCGCCCACGCCTACAAGGCTATGTTGGATAAGAACGCTGAAAACGGCAAAAAAGATTTGGATGACGGGGTGAACATGGGGCTTTACACTTATCCTATTTTGATGGCCGCAGACATCCTAATTGCAGATGCTGATATTATTCCAGTCGGAAAAGACCAGGTTCAGCATATTGAAATGACCCGTGATATGGCGGGCAGTTTTAATCACCTATTCGGGCAAACTTTGAAACTGCCTGAATTTCAGGTTCAGCAGAGCGCCGGTGCCATTCCTGGGCTGGATGGGCAAAAGATGTCGAAAAGCTATAACAACATCATCCCGATGTTCGAAACGAACAAGCGCCGCCAAAAAATGATCATGAAAATCGTGACGGATTCCAAATTACCGGAGGAACCAAAAGATCCGGATCAATCCACAATTTATCAATTGTATACGCAGTTTGCGACTGCGAATGAACAGGCGGAAATGCGCAAAGCTTTTGAGGCGGGTGGTATGGGCTATGGAGATGCCAAGAAACTGTTGGCTGAGGCCGTAAATCGTGAATTGGAAGCGCCGACAGAAAAATATAATGAGTGGTTGGACAACCGGGACAAGATTGACAGTTTGTTGGCTGAAGGTGCGGAAAAGGCGCGGGCAACAGCAAAAGAGACCATGCGTCGTGTCCGCAAGTCCGTCGGTCTTGGCTGAAACTCCATACAGGTGGCTTATCAAATAGGTAGCCGATAAGGGTCACGGTCGCTATCTTCGTTGCGCAGTTATCAAGATTTACTTTAGGAATAAAGCCGACAAAAAGGCTTGAACGCGGATGCTTAGGTACCTGGTGGCGGCGTGTTCGACTGTTGGGTTGTCGGTGTCACGTTTTCATCCCGTGTCTGACCTGCGTATCCAACACGAACATCAGATGGCGGACGATATGCGGCAACCTGATAACGTTCGCGGTAACGGCCCGTTCCAAATTTGCCCTGGAACCATGTGCCAACCTCTTGATAAGAGCGTGCACGCCCACCCGAATAAAAGATGGCGCGGTTTGCGCGGGCCTGACGTGGCAGGCGTGCTGCCGCAGAGGCGTTTGGTGAGCTTTGATAGCGGTCATAAAAGAAGTAAGCCGCTTCGACGCCAAAGAAATGTACCGAATATTTTTGCCAGTCTTGATCAAGCGTCATACCGGTCCAATGTTGGATCAGCCCAACTTCGTATTGGCTGTTTTCTGCAGACATAAGGGCGGAAAAACGTGGGTTGCGGCGCAGGTTCATTAAAAAGCGATCCTGACGGCTGTTGCCTGAAAATTCAATATCCGCCGCATCACTTCCGGATCTACGAATGCGGATCTGGTCAGCATAATCATCGAGCCCGTATTTACAGCCGGCGTAATAAACATTTTTCAACCATGTGCGGTCAATATGTTGCCCCAAACCTGTTGCAGAGGACGTTCGTGCACGAACCCCAACGCGGAATGTGCTTTCCTGACGGAAAAGATCCGAAAGGAATTCAAAGCTTTCGCCTGTGCGAAGTTGGGTTAGGCGGATGGAGCCAACCGCATCCAGCGGGATGTCGTATGTGCGGGCATCGCGTTCGGCCATGCGGGCATAGTATTCCATATGGCGGAAGGTGTTTTCATCAATAACGCCGTTAATGTCCATTGTATTTGTAATCGGGCCCCAGAACATCTGAAACTCCATAACGGCACGTGTGGTTGCCGGGCCCTGTTCACCGTCATCAGAAATGTCAAATCCCAGCTTTTGCAAATGTT
>CAXGXG010000190.1:0-4030 GCA_964013525.1 uncultured Alphaproteobacteria bacterium
CCAGCTTTTCGTTTTGAAAACCCGATTGTTCCCATTCACCCAACAGCTTTTCAATACTTAAGATATTCTCTTTTTCCAAGCCCTTTGGCACATTGTTTTCATCAAAGTCACGGAACTGATCAACGGTTAGTTTTCCTGTCACCCATGGTGGCGGCTCAATACCAAGGGTTTTCATGAGGTCATAGACATGCAATTCCAGCCGCGGCTCGGGCAGCAACCCAACCTGTGCAGCACGTATAATATCATTAGCGTCCAGCTCAATAATCTGGCCAGAGAATTTAAAACCGCTATCAACGGACTGCTCTGTGATCGACCAAGTGCTTGAAGGTGGCTTCTTTACCGGGACAAAGACCGGCTCGACCGCTTCATCAATAGTATCAGGCGACGGGAAATACGTCGGCCCCACATACATGCGACTTTTGTCCAAAACGCCCAGCTTGACGTTTTCTTCAACAAATTCAACGATTTTGTCGCGATTTTCCTCGACATCGCTGGTCAGCCCCACCGTATCCATCATGATGGGTTCAATCAAATGACCGGACCAGTTTTTGCTGTCCAGATTGGCGTTTCCGCGTTTCACAGCATTGATAATCGGCCGTGGAAAGCCGCTGATGACATAGATCATCAGCCTGTTATCAGCTGTCAACCGCCACGGTATAATGTCACTTTTTTCGCCGGCGCGCCTTGCCATTTCGTGCAATGCGCCCGTTTTACGATCCCGGACTGTAATCACTTCCAGGTTTTCAGCTTTATCAGTTGAGGGCCTGCGCTCGTCTAAAATCAATGATTGTTTGTCAGCCATCTTCTGCGCAACGATAAAATAGTTGGTCGCAGGTGGTGGCATTAAACGGGCATCCTCGTTATAGAGTCTGAATTTCCCCTTATAAAAATTTTCCACTACCCAAGGGTTGCGGTAAGGAGCCGAAAAAGCAAAGCGCATACCAAGGCGCGTCAGTTCGCGCTTGTAATCGCGTGAATTATAAAATGTATATTCACGGTTCAGGTTATCATGCCATGTATTGCGTTCATCCTTGCGGTGAATGAATTCGACTGCCCATTTATGCAACAGGCGAAAGACACGGCTGTTATCTTCAACATCAAAGGTGAAATCAGCGCCCAGCCGCTCACGATCCTTGTCCGTCATTTCATAAGTACCAACCTTTTCAAGGGTTGGGTTCAAGGATTGAAGGATGCTGGACCCGAATTCTTCCAAATAGAACCCCTCAGACCCGCCGTCTTCCATGGGACGCGCGGATTGTGAATATTCAATCAAAAGGTCCGCATAGGATAGCTCGCGCACATCTTTACCGATGCTTGGTGTATCCGGCAGTTCCAAAAACACATATTCATCATTGGGCGGCATCATATAATCGCGGATCAGCATCATCCCGCCCGGCTTTAACTTCTCAACCTGGGCGGCCAGAACATCTGCCAAAACGTCAGGGTCACGATTATGCGCGGAATAGATTTCATGAAGGATATTGGAATTGATGATGCCATCCAACGAATTGTCTTCCACATCCGGCAGGCGGGCATCGCTGTATTCAAATGTTAAATTAGAAAGGCGGTATTGCCGTTTGGCCTGTTCAATATGGTGGCGGTCGTTATCAATACCGACAAAGTTACGTAACGGGTTCAAAAGCGCCATTGCGTATGTCACCTGCCCATTTCCACAGCCAATATCCACAACGCGTGCATTTGAAGGCAATAAAAAATGCGCTGAAATTAAGGACGCCTTTTGGACAACGTAATCCGGCACAAAGGCCATTTCCTCCACCGGGTTATGATCCCCGCGTGCAAGGTTTATAAAATCCTTGATTTTATTCGCTTTGGCCGGGTTTATATCCAACCTATGGGCATTTTTATCTACCATAGGTTTTTATACATCATTCATCCGGATTCTGCTATAGTCGTCTTGTTATGGAACCAGATGGCCTATGAAATCCAATCACCCAGTTTTAAACTTCTTTTACAAAGCCACCGATATTCTGCTTCCGCCGCGCTGCTGCGTGACAGGCGAAATTGTGTCTGATGATGGGATGATCACGCCCGAAAGCTGGACACAAGTGGATTTTATCAACGCGCCCTATTGTATGATATGCGGTGTACCCTTCCCATATGAAGATGCAGACCACGACAGCAAACAGGTATGCGGTGCGTGCATTAAAACCCCACCGCAGTATGACATCGGCCGTGCCGCCGTCGCCTATAACGAGATGACAAGGCGAATTCTACTGCAGTTCAAATATGGGGATCAGTTGCATATTGCCGATACGCTCGCTAAATGGCTTTATCAATCGGCGGAGAGTGAAATTAAAGATGCGGACTGTATCGTACCCGTGCCACTTCATTGGCGTCGCATGGTATATAGACGGTACAATCAATCTGCCCTGATTGCGCAATCCCTTGCAAAAGTCAGCGGTACACCAGTTGTCCATGCTCTAAAACGGACACGCTATAGCGGACCGCAAAAAGGATTGGGGCGCAAAGCCCGCTTGAAAAACGTTCGCCTTGCATTTGGACTTTCAGTTCCCAAGGAACAACTTGATGGAAAGCGCATTGTATTGATTGACGATGTCATGACCAGTGGCGCGACCCTTAATGCCTGTTCAAAAACATTGAAGACGGCAGAACCTGATAAGGTTACGGCCCTGTGCGTAGCGCGGGTATTGGATGATTATGAATTCAAGCCCGACACGAATATACCGGCGGAACCTTTAGTCTACTAAACAATCCAAATGAAGAAGCATTAGCGGCTTTGCGGCCCTAAAACCTCGTCAAAGAAATCATCAATCGCAGGCGGCATAGCCCGATTTGACGGGATGTACTCGCTCATCAGGATTTCCTGATCTGCCATTTCTGCCAAAAAGTCATCCGCCAGTGGTGCAGACGCATCGTAGCTTGCCAAAACGATGTCCTCTTCAACAGCATCCCGGTTGGGATCAAGCGCAGTCCCTGCCATAACGGCCTGTCCCGCATCTGAATTCGGCAGTGTTTGCGTCTGTGGCTGCATGTAAAGCGCAACGGCAAAGATCGCCACCACAACAGCCATAAGAGCCTGAAACGGGCGTCTCCAAACCAACAATGATGTGGATTTATCAGACACGGTTTCGCTGTCCCCGATTTCTTTCATCAAACGGGTTTGAAACGCATCCTCGTCAAATGACGGAACATGATAGACATCAAGGTAAGCATCCAGCATTTTGTCGTTCATGCCTGCGGACCCGCCTTTTTTATTTTTGTTTTTCTTGTCCATGTTTTTAAAGTACCTCTTCCAAAGCGGATAACCGCTCTTTTAAGTCATTACGCGCGCGCGCGACCAACCCCTCGATACTTTTAGGGGTGGAATCCATAATATCTCCAATTTCCTTGTGGCTCATACCCTGATAATAGGAAAGAACCAACGCCTGACGCTGACGGTCAGGCAATTCTTGAATCGCTTTTTTGATAATGCGCGCACGTTGTTTCGCCTCAACCACATCCGGACCTTCGTCATCGTCACTGATGCGGTTATCATCATGCTCAACCAAGATTGCACGGCGTTTGCGCAAAATGTCACGGCAGGTGTTTGTCGTCACAGTATAGAGCCATGTGCTAAGTTTGGCCTTTTTACGATCCCAACTTGCCGCATAATTCCAAAGCTTTAGGAAGCTTTCCTGAACCGCATCTTCAGCCTCTTCCGGATTACCGAGCATACGATAGCATGTCGCAAAAAGCTTGCGACGATAGCGCGTTGTCAGCTCGGCAAAAGCGCGCTGATCTTTCTGATCAACGATCAAGGCCATCAGCTCCTCGTCGGTCATCTCTTCGCGCTTTTGTGCTTTTTGCGTTTTTCCGCTCATTCCGTATCCGCAGTCATTTGTTCATATTCGGCCTTCCAGTCAATCAAGCCGGTTTTATTGTGGTATTTCTCACGTATCTCTTCCATGCGGATCATGCGGGCTTCGGGATCCAGTGTTTCAAGCTCCTTGGCCATCATCTCACGACAGGCTTTCATATATTTAATATCTTCGTCTGTCAGGCCTGTTTC
>CAXGXG010000191.1:0-4015 GCA_964013525.1 uncultured Alphaproteobacteria bacterium
CCAAAGATTTGGCAGCTGCATACAGGTTGGCCCCATCAATAAAGACTGCCATTTTTTCTTCAGGATAGAAGAAATGGGTAAGGTTTTTAGACATTAATGCTCCGTGTTTTTTTTATTATTTTTATTAATGTATTCTTATTGTTATTCAAAGCAACAGGATTACGAAAAATAACCGCTTATGTTGATAGAGGAGCCATAACCTAGTCTTTTGAATAGTGTTCGTCAAGCGGTGCGTTAAAAACTTGCAAAAAAATCTGCCGTGGGTTAAGTTGCGAGTCGAGATTTTAACCCATTTTATGAAATATAGAGGATCCTATGGCACGCGTTACTGTTGAAGATTGTATTGAGAAAGTTCCAAACCGGTTTGAACTGGTTTTATTGTCCTCTCAACGCGCCCGTCAAATTGGCACAGGTTCCCCACTGACTGTGGAACGTGATAATGACAAAAACACAGTTGTCGCCCTGCGCGAGATTGCTGAAGAAACCATTTCGTTAAAAGAACTGAACGAGGAAATGGTGAAATCCTATCAGAAGGTTGTCGAAATCGAAGAAGACGAAGAAGATATGATCGACCTGATGGAAGGTGAAAACGACTGGAACAGCCTGACAGGTCAAGACCAGGAAGAGCAGCTGAATGAAGCCGGCATGCAAGCCAAAGAAGCAGATGACGCACCTTCGGAAGAAAACGACGAAAAATCTTAATTTCTTAACCGATTTGTATTAGACTTAAAAGCCGCTGGACCTCCGGCGGCTTTTTCTTGTTCCCGCCCTTAATTTATGCGGGAAAATTTCAATGGTTGTGTGGGTAGACGGTAATATGATTAGACAATATGAGCTGGTTGAAAAAATCAAATCCTATAATCCGGATCTGGATGAGGATCTGGTCAATCGCGCCTATGTTTACGCCATGAAAAAGCACGGCAGCCAGCAACGCGCATCCGGTGACCCGTATTTTTCCCATCCGTTAGAGGTTGCAGGCATCCTGACCGACATGAAACTGGATGTGTCCTCCGTCATCACCGCTTTGCTTCATGATACGGTTGAGGATACGGATGCCACTTTGGAAGAAATCGGCCGTCTGTTCAATCCTGAGATCGAACGCCTGGTGGATGGCGTTACCAAACTGACCAAAATCGAATTACAAAACCCCGAATCCAAACAGGCGGAAAACTTCCGCAAGCTGGTTTTGGCAATGTCCGAGGATATTCGCGTACTGATTGTGAAATTGGCTGACCGCCTGCACAATATGCGTACCCTGCACCATATTGATAAAATTGAAAAACGCCGCCGTATCGCCCTTGAAACGCTTGAGATTTATGTGCCGCTGGCAGAGCGTATCGGTATTCAGGCCTTTAAGGAAGAATTGGAAGATATCGCCTTTGGCATTTTGAACCCCGAGGCCCGCGAGAGTATCACAACCCGCCTGAACTTCCTACGGACCGAGGGTGAGGAGATTGTTGATAAGGTTATCGCCCGTCTGGAAAAAGATCTTGTCGATACAAACATTGATGTTGATATCACGGGCCGCGAAAAAAGCCCCTATTCCATTTGGCGCAAAATGCAGCGCAAGAATATCTCGTTCGAACAGCTCTCAGACATCATGGCTTTTCGCTGTATTGTTGAGACGGTTGCCGATTGTTATCATGTTTTAGGTGTTTTACACGGAAAATATCCGACCGTACCCGGGCGTTTCAAAGACTATATCTCGCTGCCGAAAACCAACGGCTACCGCAGCTTGCACACAACTGTGATTGGTCCCGAGAGCCAACGCATTGAAATTCAAATCCGCACCCGACAAATGCATGAAGAGGCAGAGCTGGGTGTCGCCGCACACTGGGCTTATAAAGAGGGCGAAGGCAGTGAAAAGCGCGCCAAAATGGAAGGTAAACAGTACCGTTGGTTGCGCGAGCTGATGGATATTGTCGAAAATGCGCCCAAAGCAGACGAATTTTTGGAAAACACCAAGCTTGAACTTTATCAGGACAAGGTCTTTTGCTTTACCCCACAGGGCGATTTGATCGAACTGGCCACCAATGCCACACCTGTGGATTTTGCCTATGCGGTTCACAGTCAGGTAGGTGACCACTGTACAGGCGCCAAAGTTAACGGCCGGATCGTGCCCTTGAATACCAAACTCAGCAATGGTGACCAGGTCGAGATTGTTACCAATAAAAATTCAACCCCGTCGCCGAACTGGGAACGTTTTGTCATCACCGGCAAGGCACGCGCCCGCATCCGTCGTTTCGTTCGCCTGCAACAACGTGAACAGTACGAAGCGTTGGGCAAAGCAATGTTGCAAAAAACCTACAAACAGGAAGACACATCCTTTTCTGAAAAGCCGCTGGGCAAACTTTTGAAGCGTTTCAAAGTTGAAGAGCTGCCCGACCTGTACGCCGGGATCGGATCCGGACACATTCAGGCGCGTGAAGTCTTTAAAGAAGCGAACCCTGATTTCAAGGCCAAACCCGCCGCGCCCAAGATTAAAAACCCGAATACCAAGAAAAAAGGCAAATCAAACCCGATGCCGATCAAAGGTTTGATCCCTGGGATGGCTTTGCATTTTGCACGCTGCTGTCACCCGTTGCCGGGCGATAAAATTGTGGGGATTGTTACGACAGGCCGTGGCGTCACCATCCATACGGTGGATTGTGATACGCTTGAGAATTTTGCCGATACGCCCGAACGTTGGCTGGATATTGCTTGGGATGAAAAGGCGGAAAACACCGAAGCCCACACCGCACGTTTAAAAATTATCGTATCCAACGAACCTGGGGCCTTGGGAAGCGTATCGACCATTATCGGTCAGGCGGGCGGTAACATTACCAACCTGAAGATCGTCAATCGTGAAACTGACTTTTACGAAATGCATCTGGATGTTTTTGTGAAAGACACCACCCATTTGGGCGAGGTCATGTCCGCCCTGCGCGCGGCATCGGAAATCAATAGCGTCCAACGCGCCAAAGGGCGATAGCTTCTCTGCCAAATCTGGCTGAGAAGGAATTATACCTTGCGTTTCCAAACCTGATACTGGGTGTGTGAATCGCGGTAGCCCAAATAGCTTTTGGGTTTTACCGAATGCTCCCCAAAATTCATTTTCGGTGTCTTGCCACCCTGGCCGACATGCAGGCCGGCGATATTCGGCGCAGATTTTTCAACTTCTTTTGCAAGGGTCTGAACAACATCCGTCCATTCACGTGCATCAATGCGTTGGCCCAAGGTTTCCAGACTGTCCAAAACCATGATGTTGTCATGGCTGAGCCAAGCCCAGCTTTGACCAATAATCTCGCCCTTTTTATCCAGAACTACATAGAAACCGCTGTCATTGGAAATAAAGCCATGACGCGCACAGGTATCCCCGGCCCCGTTTAATGATTGGCAGCAATCTGTAAATTTCCCCAAAACCAAGCCGCGAATATCCCCCTGCGGTAGGCGCATATATTTATGGCCGTTCGGCAAATCAAAGGAGATATCGGGAATATCCGTTTTGCGGGCTTTGCAATTGAATGCTTTGGTCAGTGACAAGGCATCTTCGAAATCGCCTTCATCCATAGCAAGACGCATAAACAGGGCGGCCAGCTCCGGATGCTCATCCGCACGCGCATATCCATGAACCGCGACGGCATCCAAAGTCTCATAATAGGACCAGTTTTTCCCACAGGCGCTACGCACGGGGGAGACCTTATCCGCAAATTTAAAAAACTGTGCCATCTTTGGGCCATGCGCCATAATTGCCCCGCGCCAAGCATCCCATTCTATGGTATCCAGCTTTTCGCCCTTGGGAAAATCGATCATGTAAATCACATCATGCAGGGGCTGCTTACCTGCCGTCCCAAATTTTTCCAAATACCGCAATGCGATTTGGTCATCGCCGAACAAAACGGCGGCCTGAAATGCCATTTTTGATCCATGTATTGTCGCATAGCCCTCTTGCCTCAAGCCATCGGACAGAACCGCATAACATTTCTGAACGTTTGCACCTCTAAAAAGATAGGGATCCACATCCGCATAGCAAATG
>CAXGXG010000192.1:0-4010 GCA_964013525.1 uncultured Alphaproteobacteria bacterium
TTTCCGTGATAAACGATTCTATCGCCTGGCTGCGCCTGTTGCCAAAGCCAGCTGTGAATGCGGTTAAGGGCCTGAACATCGCCATTTGGCGATGTGATGGACCAGATGCGTTGTGCATGTCCTAAATCATGGATATGTGGAGCGTTCAGCTTCATTTTATACGATAACCGTGAATAAGGTTTTTGGATGATACAGCGTCAGAACAACGCCGTATTTGTTTAATGATAGCAGAGGTTTAAGAGAAAAAAAAGAGTCCGATTCGCCGAAACGAATCATTTTTGTAAAAAAATCGGAAATTTATGGCTTGGGGGAGTTTTGATTGCGATTAGGCTGGGAATTATCGTTATCATTGCCAGGGCGGTCGGCTGGCGTATCCTTTGGGTTGCGGCGCAAGAAATTAAACCAGCTTTTGATGCCGCCTGATTTTTGGATTTTCACTTCTTCTTCAACCAAAGCCTCGTGTTTGACCTCATAAATTTCGCCCAGCTGCTCTCGATGGGCGGGGCTAAGCTTTTGACAGGCCTGATACAACGGACGGTCATCGGACGGAACTGCGGATTCCTTGAGGTTTGAAGAATATTGATTGATAAGGCCATAAAGACGATTGAGTTTTTTACTGGAATTGCAATCGGACAACTGATCGCTCAGGGCATTAAATGCGTCGGTGCTGAGCGCGAATTGTTGCTCCATATGATGGCGGGCCAGCAAAACCTGACACAACTCGTCAATGCGCTCGTCATGCATATCAATCATTTTATCAGCAGCCTTTAACAGGCGCTGCATGTTTTCTTCCTTGGCGTTTGTCAGGCTCATGCTGGGTGCATCCGGCTCATCAGGGTCGATTAATGCGTCCAGTCGGAACAGGTCCTCACCCAATTCCTCGCGCAGGTCGTTAATAATGTCGCGGATGGTCATTTCGGCCGCGACCGAGAAAACGGACGTTCCCTTGTCGCTGTTGATCCAGTCAAACGGGCTCAGCTTATTGATTTCGTCAGGCGTTAGATTGGGTTCAATCGCGCCCGTACCCAGTGATACGACAACTACGCGCGCACCTTTGGGTGCCAGTTTCTTAGCACGTGTATAGGCGCGACGCCCTACGGTAGAGGCGAAAAGTGACCCATCCAGGAAAGCGTGGCGCTCGTGCGCTTGCGGGTTATTCTTGTTGGGTTGGGTGTAAATATATTTTGCAGGAAAGACAGTCGGTGCCGAAGCGCTGGCGCGAATGGCGTCGCGCAGCTTCAAGCTTTCCCATTTATGGGGAAGGTCGGGCCGTTTTCCAAGCTCTTTAAAATTGCTCATCCAGACGGGACGAAATTTCTTCATGTCCGTACCGGCAATCATCAAATGGGTCAGGCTGTCACCCATCGTTGCATCACCCAGCTGATCTTCCAGGATTTTTTCGAAAGGCGCGGGGTTGAAAAACCCGCTCAGTCCCGGCATCAGGTGTTTAAGCTGGCGGTTGCGGCTGGGTGGAAAGATTTTGGCCGAAAAATCCAGATAGAATTTCTTCATATCTTCGGCGGAATATCTTGGTTTTTCGGGGTTTTTTTCATCCGGAACGGTCAAAGATCCGGCTAGGATAGCGCCCGTTGAAGATCCGGCGATCAGATCGAAAAGTTTTGCAATCGGTTTTCCTGTACGTTCCTCAATCTCCTGCAAAAGGCGTGCAGTGATAACACCGCGGACGCCGCCACCATCAATTGTCAGTACTGTGAAAATCCGTTCAGACATTTATGATCTTTTTTCTTATGAACCCATCACGATTTGTCATAGTTTAACAAAGACTTGGTCAAAAGTCCATCTTGTAATCATCTGTTTATTGAAATTTAAGGGATTTTCACCATTATAGAGCTGTACGTATGTGACTGATCACACCCGGGGGCCCATTGAATAAGAATATGCAGAAATTGCTTGCCGCATTCCGGCACCGCATCTTTTGGATCATTTTGATCCTGGGGGCGGTCACTGCATATTTGTTCGGCTACTATCTGGAAGAATATAGAAACCATTTCCTGACAGAGGTCCATATCCATGAAACGCGGCTTCTGATCCTGCTGGCGTTTTTTGTGACCGCGGTTTCTACTGCGCTTTTGTTTGTTGTGACATCGCCGGGGCGCATGACCTACCTTTCGGAACGCTGGATATCAGGGTCGGGCAATCATGCGGATATGCAGTACCGTATGCTTTTAAACTCCATATCCGACATTGTGTTTGAATTGAATCAGGATGGCATGGTGACATTTATCAATGAACGTTTCCGCGCAATGACCAAAATTCCGCTGGATGATGTGATCAATCATGATTTCTTTCATCTGTTCCCAGAAGGGCAGCGCGATAAGAACCGCCAGCGCTTTGACAAGTTTATCAAGGGCGAGCTGAAGCCTTACCGTGTTAAGACCCATATTGAAATGTTTGACGGTACGCCCCGCATGATCGAAGTTGCCTTTCGCATCCTAAATCATGAGGAGGGGGGGCTTGCCACCGTTATTGGTACCATGACCGATAAACAAACTGTAGCAGCTGCGAAAAAAGCCATTATGGCGGCTGAACAGAAATACAAGGAAATGTTTGATCACGCGGTTAACGGAATTTACCATTCGACTCCTGATGGCAAGTTCGTCAATGTAAATCCGGCTATGGCCAGAATCCTGGGGTACGAGAATGCCGATGATCTGGTGCGTTCTGTCCATTCCATTGCAACCCAAATTTATGTGCGTCCCGAAGAGCGGGCAATCTTTAAAAATCGCATTGATCATCAAAAAGAAATCAAAGGTTATGAAACCCAGATGTATCGCAAGGATGGATCCAAAATATGGGTGGTTGAAAACGGCCGCGCAGTCTTTGATGAAAAAGGCTACCTCAGATATTATGAGGGCAGTATCTGGGATGTGACGGAGCGTATAAAAGGCCAGCAGGAATTGGAAGAGGCCAAATTGATGGCGGAAATGACCAGCCGCACCAAAACGGACTTCCTCGCCAATATGAGCCACGAATTGCGCACCCCGCTGAATTCTATCATCGGTTTTTCCGAAGTCCTCAAAGATGAGATTATGGGGCCGTTGGGCGCGCCGGATTATAAAGAATATGCAGCCGACATTCATAAAAGCGGAAACAACCTGTTGCGTATTATCAGTGAAATTTTGGAAGTCTCAAAAATTGAGGCCGGTAAACGTCAATTGAACGAAGGGCCTGTCAAGGTGTCACGGGCAGTCGGGGCATGTCTTGTCATTCTGAAGAACAAAGTTGAAGAGAATAACCTGAAGGTTGAGATGCAAATCCCTGAGAAGCTGCCCGAGCTGATTGGTGAGGAGCTGGTCATTAAACAGATCCTGCTGAATTTGGTAACCAATGCCGTTAAATTCACCCCATCAGGCGGTCAGATAATGATACGCGCTTACATGGAATATGAAGGCGCGCGGATGATGTTGGAGGTGACAGACACCGGAATTGGTATGGATGCAGAAGAACTGGAAAAATGCATCCAGCCTTTCTGGCAGGCCAATTCTGATTTGGCCCGCGATACATCCGGAACGGGCCTGGGACTGACTTTGGTTCAATCTTTGGTCAAAATGCATGAGGCCGAATTCGAAATTGAAAGCGAGAAGGGCAAAGGCACCACTGCAAGGATTATCTTCCCGGAAAACCGCGTCCTGAAATCGGCCGCACGCAAGGAAGATGCGCTAAAAGAATTCGATGAGACACCTGAACCCGCTGTGACAACGGGGGATGAAATGTCCGAAAATGCACCCAAATCCTAATGTAATCTTGGGTTTTGTATTTACTCACTCTCCATGTCATTTAGGTCCAAGACACTTTTTACCGTGTCGTATGAAAACCCGGCGCGCGCCATAGACGCCATATCCTTTTGATAGCGTTCGGGGTCAGGCGGAATGCGATGTGGGCCCAAACGTTTTTTGCGTGCGTATTTTTCAGCGGCCTGACGCTCTATCTCCCTCCCGTTAGCATCCTGGTCATCGCGGTATTCCTGCATGGCGGCATCGATTTGTTCG
>CAXGXG010000193.1:0-4001 GCA_964013525.1 uncultured Alphaproteobacteria bacterium
TGGTGGGCATATCCGCAACTGGGGGTGTAAGTCCCGTAGGGGTTTCGGCATTGATATACCGCAAAGCGGAATCGCGCATAATTTCGTGTACGATTGGCCAATCCTTAGGCTCGACAACGTCAATTGGCGGGGTTCGATCAGCCTCTTGAATAAACTGGCAAAAATAGGAAGGGTCATTTTCAGCAGGGTATTTCTCTACCCAATTCAAAACATCTTGCAAAACCTCTTTGCGCGCATTTTCGCTTAATTCCCGCATTGGCGTGCGAACGTAGGGCTGTAAATAGGCTTCAGCATAAAGGTTGGACACCCTGTCAGATGCCAGATAGTCGCAGCGCAAAGCATCAAATCGCAATCGGTAACGCCCCAACATACCCCAGAACATGGCCTCATCCATCTGGCCAACTGCACCATAACGGTTCGCAATGGCAAAAAAAACATGGGCATGAAGGCCGGGCGTCATGGGCGTTAATTCTTCAATCATTTGATCGTATCGTTCTCCAGGAAAACGGCTGATATATTCAATGAGCAACAATTGATTGTCCTGCGTTTTTAAAGATTCAATAGCCGCAGGCAGGTGTTCAAGCGAGTAATCGCCCCCGTAATAGCGCAATTGCGACCATTTCCACACGCTCTGCGCACCTGCAACGCTGTAAATCAAAAGCATTAAATAAACAAAAAACATGATCACAAAACGGATCAGCTTGTATTCCCACATAGCCTTGACATCAACTTTGCCATTTTCTTTACGGGGCAAAAAACTCATCGTGTATCCTTCCAATTTTCAACCCAATAGGTTGTCGGATATTGATGCCCGGTCGGGACGACATTGTCCAACCAATTAGGTAGAACATGAACTTCGGACCTGAAAAACAGCGGCAATGCCGGAAGTTCGCGCGCATAAATATCCTGAATCTCATGCCATAATGCCGTATTTTCCGGATCTTCACAAACCGTTTCCAGATCATCCAAAACCGCGTCCATGCGCGCATTTTTAAATCCGGGATAATTCTGTCCGGCAAAATTGTTTTCAGCGTTCGGGATCATGCTGGAATGCAACGTTGTGCGCGGGATGTTTTGCGGTGCAGAAAGCCAGGCATACATGGCGCTGTCGGGATATTGCCGTTCGCGTGTGGTCTGACCGAAAAAAACGCGCGGCGCCTGATTGATGATGTTTGAATAAACACCGATTTTGGCCCAATCGGATTGTACGGCCTGCTGGACCAGTTCGCGTGCTTTGTTTCCGGCGGTGGTCATTTGCTGAACCTCCAACCGGTCACCTTTGGCATTATATCGCCACCCGTCATCGCGCATCGTCCATCCTGCATCAGACAAAAGAGCTGCTGCCGCGTCCGGGTCGTAGGCGGTTTTGTACACGTCCGGGTCGAAAACACGGTCCAGCGGATTGACCGAACTGTGGGCCACGGGCTGTTTTCCGTCAAACAGGAATTCACTGATCCCCGCGCGGTTTATCCCCATTAATAAGGCATGGCGGACATTTGGATCGGACAGGTGCGGATTGCCCTGATTGATGTCGATATGCTCATACACCAACCCCGGTTTGTACAGGATTTGATAAGTTCCGGGACGGGCGCGTTTGACCCGGCGTTCAAATGACAAGGCCTGATCCAGCGTTAAGCCCAGTTCGCCGGCGATCATATCAATCTGTCCGGCCAAAAGCTGTGCCGTCAAAGCGCCTGAATTTTCAATAACCACCACACGGATACGGTCAAATGAGGGCGGCTGCCCCCACCAGCGGGGGTTTCGTTTTAATACAAACCCCTGACCGGGTGTGACCTGGGCCAAAACATAGGGACCATAGAACAGGCCCGTTGTTGTGGGCGCGCTGTCGAAACTGTTGGTGTTTTTATATTCAGTAGGGTCTTTTTCAAAGATATCCTGTTCGATATGGCGGGGGAGGATATTAAAATCGCTGATCAGGGCAAAATCGCATTTTTCCTTTTCAAAGGTCACGACAAAGTTTTTTTCATCTATTTTTTCAACATTGATAATGTCTTTTGAATAAAGCTCAAAGTTGGAGGTGCCGACCATTTCGTTCCGGCCGACATTCCAGGAAAACACCACATCATCCGCCGTGACAGGAACGCCGTCTGCCCAAACTGCCTGCGGATCAATCGTATATCGCGCCTGTACCGTTTCATCCCCATCAGGCAAAATCACGCGTTCGGCGCGGCCGTTTTCAAAGCTGGGGATTTCCGTACACAGCATGCATACAGGCTGCCAGTCGGCATTGTGGATGGTCAGCGGGCGCCGCACCATCGCATTCACATAGGTTTTAGCCAGCATGGCATCAATCATCGGATGCAGGGTGGACGGGTATTGCGTGATCCCGATGCGAAGCTCAGTCTCTTCTGCCGCAGCCTGACGCGGCGCAAACGCTATTAAGAAAATTAATATTATCCACAATGTGTTTTTCATCCTAATATTCTGGCAGAGAACACGTGCCGATAAAAGGAAAGAAAGACTGTGAAGCAGCTGAAGGCCGAAGATTTTATTACAATCAATGAAAATATGACGCCGATACCCTTGCGTGTTGATCTGGTTTACACATGTGCAGACCATCCGCGGAATGTTTTTCAGACGGCGATTTATAAGCCGGATGCAAAATTGTGGATGCACAAGGATTTGGCGGCTGTCACCTTACGTGCGGCGGAAATCTGCTATCAGGAAAGCGGCTATATTTTTGAAATTAAGGATTCCTTGCGTCCGGTTGAGGCGCAGACCGCCATGATTGAAACCCCAATCGTTCAAAAAAACCCACATTGGATCGGACCGCTTTTGGCGCGCCCTGGGGTGGGTGGCCATCCGCGGGGCATGGCGGTGGATATTGTGCTGCGTACAGCCAGTGGCAATTTGGTGGATATGGGTACGGAATTTGATCATTTTGATGAGGACCCTGCCAAAAATCCGGCTGACCGCAGTTTTACGGACTTGGCCGAAACAGTTCTTGAGAACCGCCGCCTATTGCAGGAAAGCATGTGCCGCGCGGGGGATGAATTGGGGCATGAAATCTGGCCACTGCCCACCGAATGGTGGGATTTTCGTTTTCCACGTCATACCACTGACGCTTATGCACCCTTGTCCGACCGTGATTTACCTGCTGAGATGCGGCTGGTTTTTTAAGGTGTTAAAACTATATTAACTCTTATGCGATGATCAGTTTTCTTTGAAAATCATTTTTCAAATTTACAAAGATTCAACTTTTTGTCGTTAGAATAAAATGTATAAACACCAAATCGCGAAAGGATCATATAATGACAGCTGACCCACGTTTACAATCGCTGGAGAGCAAGCACAAGCAACTTGAAGACGAACTGCATAACGAGGAAAAAAGCCCTGCCGCAGATGAAAATAAAATTCGTATTTTAAAACGTGAAAAATTGAAACTTAAAGATGAAATGACCGCTTTGAAAGAGCGCGTCGCTTAAGTCCTTTTTTAGAATCCCAGTCTAAGTAAATAAGAAAAGCCCGGCAGTTTGCCGGGCTTTTTGATTGATTGAACAGATGGGCCTTAGCCGTTGTTCTGTGCGTCTTTGTCTTTGCGGCTTGAGAAGTTAGCCGCCTCGGCTGCCAATGCTTCCATACCTGTGTCAACCGGGCTTTCGCTGGCTTCGGGTTTGGAGGCCAGAACGCTGTCCTGGGCCATCGGTTCGTTACCGGAATTGGTTGGTGTTTCTTCTGGAACGATACCGGCTTTTTTGTTGGCTTTGGCAACAGCGGCATTCAATTCCGTTTGTGAACATAGACCTAATGTTACGGGGTCTTTCGCCTTGATATTGGCGGTGTTTGCATGTGTGCGGTCCCGCACGGCATTGATTGTATTTTTGGTTGTTCCCACCAGTTTTACGATTTGTGCATCAGACAAAACGCTGTGGTTTTTCAACAGGAATGCAATGGCATCCGGCTTGTCACCACGTTTGGAAACAGGTGTATATTTCGGGCCTTTTGAACGTTTTTTCGGTTGCGGCAGGGTGCTGGTTTTG
>CAXGXG010000194.1:0-3982 GCA_964013525.1 uncultured Alphaproteobacteria bacterium
CTGCTGATTGGTGAAGCAACCGCCGAGCGTATCAAAAAAGAAATCGGATCTGCCTGCCCACCCGAAGACGGCGAAGGCCGCTTGATGGAAATTAAAGGCCGCGATCTGATGAATGGCGTTCCAAAAGAAATTGTCATCAGCGAACGCCAGATTGCCGAGAGCCTGGCTGAGCCCGTTGGTGCGATCATTGATGCGGTTAAGGCCGCATTGGAACAAACCGCCCCTGAATTGGCAGCCGATATCGTTGATAAGGGTATCGTGATGACTGGTGGCGGTGCTCTGCTGTCCAATCTAGATTATGTTCTGCGCTATGCAACAGGACTGGCAGTGACCGTCGCCGATGATCCGCTGTCATGCGTTGCCATGGGCACAGGCGCGACATTGGAAAACGGCATTCATAGACGCGCGCTTGTTCACGGTTACTGATATTTTTATGAATTTTTAGAGAATTTACCGTGCAATTAACGCATGGTGACATTCGTAGTTTTCTCTTCCGCCGAAATCGAATCTATAAACGCAAGCGGTTCGTCTCCCCGCAACGGATGGGTTATCATCGCCATAGGTACTCGTAGCGCCGCAACCACTAGAATACGAACCCTTAAATTTAGCACTTTCAATATACGTAAGGTTGCAAGCCTGGTCATCTTGAGGTTCAGCAGGAGCGATACCTAATTTTCTATTGAGCTCAGTAGCAACATTTTGTTTTAGGAATGCTACATTTACTAACAGATCGGTACATGCAAGATTATCGCAATCCGTTCCAATACCTTTCGCACGCATAAGATCTACAAAGAAATATTGCCCATACGTCGTTTCCGCCGAATGGGCATCGTCAAGCGCCAGTGGCGGAACCTTGGGCCAATCAAGCCCCCCGCCATCTTCATGAAACATATGGCATTTAAAATCCGTGGGCGCATTGGGGTTATAATAATCATCGTTGCTGTCGATATCCCCGTCGCCATCGCTGTCATAGGCAAAGCTGATTTCGGTATCGCTACATTTTTTGATCAATTGCAGACGTTTAACAGCCTGATCCATGGCGGCCAGTTCACGAAAAATCTCGCCCGCTAGCAAGCTTGCGCGTTCCTGATCAATGCTGGCGCCACCCCGTCCGGGTTGCGTCATAGCATAAGAAAGCGCTGCAAACAAACCGATTGCAATCAATATTAAAAACAGGACATTTCCGCGCGTTGACCTCATACCCCTATCAGACTAAAGCATTTTTTCGGTAAAAATAAGGCAAAACCGCATCGCACAATTGATTTAACACCGGTTTTATGTGATATAATGAGTGAAAGAGCAATTTAATCCGCCAGCCCTGAAAAAGGCCCATGCGAAAAAACAGAAGCAAAACCCAGACCCTGTCTTTGCCGTTCCGGCTGATTTATGCGCGGTTTTCCGTCGTAATATGGGGCGGCCTTGCCATCATTTTTATGCTGATTTCCATGGCGGCGTCTGAACGCGTTAACCATGCCCGTCTGGAATTTGTTAATGCCGCAACCCCTGTTGTGAATACGGTCACGGCACCTTTTCAGGCTTTATCCGTAATCGTTAGTGATATGACCGGCGTTGGAACCTTGCGTTCCGAAAACCTGCGCCTGACTGAGGAAAACGCACGTCTGCGCGAATGGTATCAGGCCGCGTTAAAGCTGGAAGCTGAAAACAAAAGCCTGCGTGATTTTCTGAACGTCACCGCCGAACCGGACCGTGCGTATTTGACAACGCGCGTTATGTCGGATGCCGGGGGGCGATATGTGCACAGCTTTTTAATCCCGGCCGGCACGTCAGAAGGCGTTGAGAATGGCCAGGCCGTCATTACAAAAAACGGTCTGATCGGACGCGTCCTGGATTCGGCGTCACAAAGCGCACGCGTACTCTTGATTACAGATTTGAATTCCCGCATTCCGGTTATGATTGAAAAGACCCATCACCGCGCCATTTTGGCGGGCACAAATGGCAGTGAAATGACATTGAACCATTTGCCCAATGACAGCGGCATCAGTGTGGGTGCGCGCATTGTCACCTCGGGCCATGAAGGGATTTTACCGCCAAACATTCCCATTGGCACAGTACGCTCAATTGAAAACGGGGTGGTCACCATTGCACCGCTTGCAGACCTTGAGCGTCTACATTTCGTGCAGGTGGTGGCCTATACCGCACCGGACTTTGCTGAATAAGACAAACAAGGCTTGCCAACATGAATCCCACAGCCTCAAACGGATTTGAAAGCCTTAGCGCCCATGTTGGTGCTTATGTATTGCTTTTTATTTTTCTGGTTATCAGCATTTCACCATTAAATTTCGGCCTGTTTCAGGACACCCGTCCTATGCTTCTTTTTGCCGCGGTGTTTTACTGGTCGCTATTCCGGCCGGATTTTTTGGGTTATCTTTCCCTGTTCTTATTGGGCCTTGTCTTTGACAGCTTTACACTCACTGTTTTTGGACAAACGGCGATTACGTTGATCGGCCTGCGGTTTATACTAATGGTTCAGCGCAGGGTTTTGATCAACCAGCCATTTTGGATGATCTGGCTTGTCTTTGGTGTTTTGTGCCTGGCGGCAGCAGTATTCAAGTATGTCATACAAACCGTTGCAGGTCTGGATATCATTTCCCCACTACCTTATTTTTCAGATGCTATTCTGACAGCCGTTTTATTTCCTGTTTTGGCTTCAATTCTAAAACCCAGTGCCGACCCGTTAAAAACCACGGCTTAAAGCCCTTGGACTCTTGGTGAATCTCCAAATTTAAGTTATATTGCCGATTATGAGCAATGACAGTGACCGTTATAAGGTTTTCAGCCGCCGGGCCATGGTTTTGGGCGGTATGAAACTGGGCCTGTTCGGCGTCTTGGCCGGACGGTTGGCATATCTGCAAATCGCTGAACAAAAACGTTTTAAAATGCTTTCGGATAAAAACAGGATCGGCCATCGTCTGTTGCCGGCATCTCGCGGGGAAGTGATTGACCGTTTCGGTGTGCCATTGGCGGTGAATTCACAAAACTTCCAAGCCTTCGTTATTCCTGAACAAATTCAGGATATTGACCAGATGCTCGCTAAACTGGGCAATTATATCGCCCTGCGTGAAGAAGAGGTGCGCGAATTTAAAGACAACCTGTCACGGCAAAGTCGCTTTACCCCCGTTCTCATAACCGACGGATTGAACTGGCAACAGGTGACCCAATTGGAATTTCAACTGCCTGAATTGCCGGGCCTGTTTATCACAGAGGGTGAGATCCGCAATTATCCCCTGATCGATTCCACCGCACATATTGTTGGATATGTCGGACGCGTGAATGAGAGTGAAATGACGGATGAGCCGATCATGCGCATGCCGGGTTTTCGTATCGGTAAAACCGGCATTGAAAAAACATATGACCGTTTTCTGCGGGGCAAGGCCGGAAGCGTCCAGTCCGAAGTCAATGCCGTGGGCCGTGAAATCCGCGAGCTTGAGCGCATTGAAGGCGGATCCGGATCCCGCTTGCAATTGACGATTGATGCTGAACTCCAAAATTACTGCCAACAGGTTTTGTCTCGTGAAAAAAGCGGCACCTGTGTTGTAATGGATGCACATACGGGGGAGATTTATGCCCTGGCTTCCCACCCCGGATTTGATCCAAATTTATTCACCTATGGCATCTCAACAGCTGAATGGGAAGCCCTGCTGAATGACCCCGCTGTTCCCCTAACCAATAAAGCCATCAGTGGCAGTTATCCGCCCGGTTCGACCTTTAAAATGATCACCGCCCTCGCCGCATTGGAGGACGGGATTATTGATCGTAACACCTCCTATACCTGCAATGGATATCATGATGTGGGGCGTGACCGTTTTCACTGCTGGAAATCCTCCGGCCATGGGCGGGTGAATATGACAGCCGCTTTGCAGCAATCCTGTGATGTTTTCTTTTACGAGATTTCGGAAAAACTGGGTATTGAGAAAATTGCCGCGATGGCGCGGCGTTTCGGTCTGGGGGACAAACTGGGTAT
>CAXGXG010000195.1:0-3976 GCA_964013525.1 uncultured Alphaproteobacteria bacterium
GAATTCCAAACACCAATCCTGACCGCATCCAGCCCGGAAGGCGCACGCGACTTCTTGGTGCCATCACGTTTGCACCCCGGCAAATTCTATGCGCTACCACAAGCGCCACAGCAATTTAAACAGCTGTTGATGATGTCCGGATTTGACCGCTATTTCCAAATCGCACCGTGCTTCCGTGATGAAGACGCGCGTGCGGATCGTACAGCGGGTGAATTCTATCAGCTGGATGTTGAGATGTCTTTCGTTGAACAACAGGACGTTTTTGATGTCATGGAAAATGTGATCGGTGGTGTATTTGATGAATTTGCCGATCATACGGGTCAAAAGTATGATGTCACGCCGGCCCCATGGCCGCATATCGCCTACGATGATGCGATGATGAAATACGGCACGGACAAACCTGACCTTCGCAACCCGCTGGAAATTGTTGACGTAACTGATGCTTTTGATCGCGACGATGTCGAATTTAAAGCCTTTAAAAGCATTATTGCCAAGGGCGGCGTCGTACGTGCCATTCGCGCACCATCTGTTTCTGATCGTCCGCGCAGCTTCTTTGACAAGCTGAACAGCTGGGCACAGGGCGAAGGTGCGTTCGGCCTTGGCTATATCACAATTGAAGACGGCGCTGGTAAAGGCCCGATTGCCAAGTTTATCCCGGATACCGCATTGGCGATCCTTAAAGAAAAAACCGGACTACAGGACGGCGATGCCATTTTCTTTGTCGCAGATGATGAAGCAAAGGCCGCATCACTTGCAGGCAAGGCGCGGACAAAAATTGCCCAGGATATGGATATTATTGAGAAGAATGTCTTTAAGTTCTGCTGGATTGTTGATTTCCCGATGTACGAGCTGGATGAAAAAACCGGCAAGGTCGAATTTTCGCACAACCCGTTTTCCATGCCGCAGGGTGGGTTGGATGCACTGAACAATAAAAACCCGCTTGAGATCAAAGCCATTCAATATGATTGTGTTCTCAATGGAATTGAACTTGCCTCCGGTGGTATCCGTAACCACGTTCCTGAGGTTATGGAGCGGGCATTTGAAATCGCCGGCTATCCGAAAGGCACGGTTCAGGAGAAATTCGGCGGCATGTATTCGGCCTTTACCTATGGCCCGCCCCCGCACGGTGGGTGTGCATTTGGACTGGACCGCATCGTTATGTTCCTGGCGGATGAGCCAAACGTACGTGAGGTTATTGCTTTCCCAATGAACCAGCAAGCCGAAGACCTGATGATGGGCGCGCCGGCCGAAGCCGATGACAGCCACTTGAAAGAGGTTCACATCAAGAAAAACCTTCCAAAGGAAAAGATCAAAATTGCCGGGTAATATTTACCGGTTGATCACAAAATAAGAAAAGGCAGGAAAAATTTCCTGCCTTTTTTTCGTTGGGGGAGGTGGGAGAATTAAAAGAGGTTTGTTGCGTCAATAATTTTATTGCGCTGATAATCTGTATCGTCGCTCATCATTTTTACGCGGTACATTTCGCTGTCTGCTTTTTGGTAAACATCCTTATAGGATTTGGTGTTTGCGGTCACTTCAACGCAGCCCAGGCTGGCGTGCAATTCAATGTCGCCATCCGTATGAGTTAATTTAAGCGTGTTCAGCTTCTTGTTGATTCTTTTCAGTTTTTTCAGGGCTTCAGCTGGGGTGATGTTGGTTAAAAAGAATGCAAATTCATCACCGCCGATACGACCTGCAATATCTGTATTACGGATCATGTGTTTCAAGTTTTCAGCAACGGTCTTCAGTGCCAAATCGCCTGTATAATGTCCATAGGTGTCGTTGATGGGTTTAAATTTATCCAGATCAATAATAACGAATACACCGGGGCCAGCCTGATTACGTTTCATGAAATCCATTTCACGTTTTACAGCGCCTTCAAACCCGCGACGGTTCAGCAGGCCTGTCAATTCATCCGTAACGGCCATATCTTCCAAAGCTTCAATGCGTTTGGCTTGTGCGTTGATTTCCTGTTCTGCCTGACGGATCAGCGTTTGTGCGTGTTCCAACAGTGCCACTGTCATGGCGTGGGTGCGGCGCAATGCATCATCTGATTTAATATCGTCTGCATGCGGGATGTGTTTATTTACATCCGTTCCCAAATGGTCCAAATAATCTTGTAAAGAAGTGTTCATGGTATTCCCCTCAGTAAATTGTCTCCACCCAATACTATGCGAATACCGTGCCAGTTTTTCCGCCTGTGGGAAATCATTAGGTGAAAGTGTCTCCTTAAATAGATTCTAGGTCTTTTTCTTTGCATTTCAAAGAAAGATTATTGCTGTTAGACAACAAGTCTATTACTCTTGAGGCTATGAAATTAAACCAAAAAACAAAAACCGTCATAACGATTCTGGTCGTCAGTTCTCTGGCTCTGGGACTCATTTGGGTATTTGACCAGCAAATGGACAGCCGTAGCGCGCATGTCAGCCAAAAAGCCATTGAAGATCAGACGGATAAGGCGATCCCCTACGAAAATGTCTTAGGCATGATCGCGCCGCACAAAGCGCTTTACAGTATGAGTCTTAGTGAAATTCATGCCGGAAGCCCAATCACCGAGCTGTTGGGTGAGATGTTCTTTAAATGGGAAGACACCTGCGATGCTTGGTCAACAGATCATCGTTTTACAATCGATTATTTTTATACAGACCGCCCATCCATCAGTGTGACCAGCCATTTTGTGGCATGGGAAGACAAAACGGGCAATCGCATCCAGTTCGTATCGGAAGGGTATACTGACGGGGTTTTGGATGAAAAAACACGTGGCGAGGCCCGCCGCCTTGACGATGGAACCGGCGACGTCAATTATCAGGAGCCGCAAGGCATGACATTTGAACTGGGAAAAAATTTCTTCTTTCCCGCTCAACACACTGTCGCCACCATCCACAATGCGCTAGAGGGGAAAAACTTCTTTAACGCAGTCATGTTTGACGGGACGGACCAGGAAGGCCCCTCAGAGGTAAACGTTTTTATCGAGCAGCCTGCTATGCAGAATTTTCCGGTTGCGCGTTACACCGATAACCCGGCTGTCGATACAGACCTTTTAAAAACACCATCTTGGAACACACGACTGGCCTTCTACCCACAGCAGGGCGAGGGCAGCGACCTTTCCACACCTGCCTATGAAATGATGGTCAGACTGCACCAAAACGGCGTGGTGAGCGATATCGTAATCGAATATGACAGCTTTTCCGTTCGGCAATCTTTAGTGGCGCTTAGTGCCTTGCCGCAAGCAGAATGTCAAAACAACAAGAATGGAGCTTTCTGATATGGCCGCAGCTGATGACACAAAAACTGTTCTGATCGTCGAAGATAATGAGCTGAATATGAAGCTCTTTGAAGACCTGTTGGAAGCGCACGGTTACAATACCGTTCAAACGAATGATGGGCGTAAGGTCCTTGGCATTGTCCGGGAAAAGATGCCTGATTTGATTATCATGGATATTCAGTTGCCGGAAATTTCGGGATTGGAAGTCACGGCCTTGTTAAAGAAAGAAGATGATTTGAAACATATTCCCGTGATTGCGGTGACTGCGTTCGCCATGAAAGGGGATGAGGAGAAAATCCGTCAAGGTGGCTGCGAAGATTATATCGCTAAGCCGATTTCTGTTATGGACTTTATAACGGTTGTTAAAAAATACGTTTAAAGTCTTTATTTATATTTCCCCTCTAATATCTATGGGGAAAAGGTTCTAATTAGGTTTTAAATTCACATGTCTGCACGCGTACTTGTCGTTGATGATATTTTGCCAAACGTTAAGCTGCTTGAAGCCAAGCTCAGCAGCGAATATTTTGACGTTTTAACGGCACTGAATGGCCAGGATGCCCTGAAATTGGCAGAAGAAAAATCACCGGATATTATCCTTTTGGATATTATGATGCCAGGGATGGACGGCTTTGAGGTCTGTGAACGTTTAAAAGCCAATCCCGATACGGCCCATATACCGGTGGTTATGGTTACTGCTTTGACAGATGCGAC
>CAXGXG010000196.1:0-3969 GCA_964013525.1 uncultured Alphaproteobacteria bacterium
TTCAAGGCTTTGAAGTAACGGGCCGCGGCTATACAGGCGGACCATTGGATTGGGCCAATGGTTTTGCATTGCTAACGGGTGTGGCCTTGGTTTTCGGATATGCGTTGCTGGGTGCAACATGGTTGATATATAAGACGGATGATATTACTCAAAAATGGGCGCGTTTGGCAGCGAAGTATAATCTGATACTCGTTGCCTTTTTTATGGCTGTCGTCAGTATCGCAACGCCTTTTGTGGATGAGCGTATATACAAACTATGGTTCACCCTACCAAATTTCTATTACTTGCTACCCATTCCTTTAACGGCGGGCTTCTTGTTCATCATTGTCGCGCGAGACCTGAACAATCCAAAACGTGAGGCCCGGCCTTTTCTATGTTCTCTTGGTTTGTTTCTACTAGGATACATAGGTTTTGGCATTGGTATGTACCCTTGGATTGTTCCGTTTAAATTTACAATTTGGGATGCGGCTGCTGTTTCGACATCACAGTCAATTCTGCTAATCGGTACAGCTCTGTTCTTGCCACTTATATTAGCGTATACAGCTTTTTGTTTCTGGACTTTCAGAGGTAAAAGTACGCACGAGGCAATGTATTGATGTGGCAAAAATTCTGGAATAATCGATCAAAAAAACAGAAACAATGGCTCTGGTTTTTAGGACTCTGGGTCTTGGGACTTTTTAGCGTTTTATGCGTTAGCTATATGATCAAATGGCTAATGTTTGTACAGATGTAGAAGAATAGAATGACAAAAACAGTGGATGTAAAAAAGCAAAAGAGATGTTTGAAAAAGGTGCGGCTTTGATTGACGTACGCACAGGTGCGGAGCATCGTGCTATGCATATACCGCATTCGCAAAACATCCCGCTGCATGAAATTGACGAGGAAAAAGTCAGAAATGCTGTTGGCGACACAAAAGATATTCTGGTGCATTGTAAATCAGGCAGCCGATCTGCCCAGGCGCTTGAAAAATTATCCCTGAATGATAAAACGCTTTATTCGGTCAAAGGCGGTATTGAGGCTTGGGAAGGTGCGGGCTTTAATGTTGTTAAAAAAGAAACGCACATTAAACCGTTAAACCAGCAAGTTCAAATCGGGGCTTCATCAATTATCTTGTTAGGTTTAGCCTTATATTTATTTGTGACGCCGTGGGGGTTGCTCTTGCCGTTGTTCGCAGGTTTGGGTCTGATGAAGGTGATGTCAGACTAACGCGAACTTTTCTCCGGTTCCCAGATACGTTAAATATCAGGCCACAAGAATTTCATTCCAGACATTGACGGATGCCTGGCGTAAATTTCTAAAATGTTCTCTTTTTTCGATGTGCCTCTGATGATTAAAGTGATTTTGAAATGGCGATTGAATGGCTGTGAACTTTTCTAAAGAGTGCATAGATCGGAAGCGGTTCATCATCTTCTCTCGTCGCCGAAAATGAAGGTGAGAGTTTTCAATTTGGTTGTTTATATCGCCGTGTTTCTTGAATATGGGTAAGGTTCAACTCTCTTAGCGCAGCGCGATATGAGGCTAATTTATCGGTGACGATTTGTTTTGGCGGCTCGTGATTTTTCAGCGCTTTTCTTAGGAATTTCAAGGCAGCGCGCTTATTTCGGCGTTTAGAAACATAGCAATCAATCACCACGCCTTCGTGATCAACAGCCCGCCAAAGATAATGCGTTTCCCCATTGATTTTCACAAAAACCTCATCGATGTGCCACCGCCATTTCGAAGGCGCGTGAGATTGCTTTTTCTTAAGCTCTTTTGCAATCACCGGGCCTAATTTGTTCCACCAGTATCTGACCGTTTCGTGGCAGATATCAATACCGCGTTCGTGCAAAATGTCTTCGATGTTTCTTAAGCTGAGCGGATATCGAACATAATACATGATCGCGAGTTTGATGATTTCAGGAGATGATTTGTAATATTTGAATGGATTTATTTTGCTCATGCTTTTAGTATATCACAGCGAGTTTTAAAAAAGAGCGAGTTAGTCTGACAATACCTCGAACATAGTACATGATCGCAATTTTGATGATTTCAGGACTGGATTTATAATATTTGAAGGGATTGGTTTTTGTCATGGTTTAATCATAGCAAAAATGATCATTTTCTGTCCAATAATGGCTTGCTTAAATTTAGTTAAAATGGTCTTCTTATTACGGGTTTGATTTTAGATTCAAAGTTGGGCAAAAATACTATTTCTGGGAAAAATCCCAAAAAAGCCGTTTTAGTCTGACAAGACCCTTAAAGCGCATCGCCATCGACCTTGCCTTCAAATTCAGGTAATGGTCGGTTTTGAGCCTCTATTTCTGTTTCAACCAAACCATTTTGTTCTATATCATCAATAAGCCATTCCATTTCTTTAATTTCTTTGCGTTGGGCCTTAATAATATCATCAGCTAATTGGCGAACCCGTACATCTTCAATACCTGCGCGTTCGCTCGTCATAATAGCAATAGAGTGGTGTGGGATCATAGCGCTCATGTAGGAGGTATCGTCAACTGTGGTTTGGCTGCGTACCAAAAACAGAGCAAGAGCAAATACAATAGCGCTTCCAATATAAATTGCAGTGTTTATTTTTTTATCTTTATACATTCCCAGCATAAAGCTCAGCATAATAACCGCCATAGACGCACCCATGACAAAAGCCATATAAAAACGCGTTTCACTCCAAAAGGCGTGCTCAACTATTGAATAGGAATTCAGATACATTAACCCCAGCATAATAATAGTAGAGGTGGCAATCATCGCGAAAAATCTTGAATATTTCATTTTTATCTTCCTATCATTTTTAAGTTTAAAAACTGTAGCTATTATAATTACGGATATATATACGGAAAGTTCCCTGAAGCTGTCTTTAATTCTTTTTATTTAAAAACTGTCCTGCCGCAGAATAGAAAAAAGTTGCGGACCAGGTTAGCATCATGAAGCCAGCTAAGGCTTCGGTTGCAGCAAAGATTTTAAAATGACCTTTTGGATAAAAATCACTCATACCCAAGGTCGTATAATTAGCACTTGAAAAATAAAAGTAATCCCGGAAAACAGGTTTGAACTCAGCGGTAAAACTCCCTAAGTTTGTATGGGTGTTTAATATATAAAATACGCCGGCGTAAAGGGCGATTTCTAATAAATGTAATATAGCAATTCCAAACATCAAAAGGATAGCGATATGGTGGTGCGATGTATCGTACTGTTTTGCTAATAGGGCAATATATTTTAATCCTGAATAATGTATGCAAATTGTTGCAAGCAGTAAAAGCAAACTTAATAAAGTAGCAATAGTCATGAGCATTTTGTAAGCTCCAAATGGCTCGGATTTAAATCTCTAACGTGTTTCACTCCGCAGCTATGGGCGATGACTGATGCTTCTTCTTTTATTCTGTGAACGTAATTTCTAACCTGATCTTTTTTGTCATGAGGCTTTAAAGCTTTTTGTAGGTCAGGGTCATGAGTTGCAACGCCACTGGGGCAGCGGTCTGTGTGGCATTTCATCGCCATAATGCAGCCAATCGAAAACATAAAGCCGCGAGCAGAAACAACGTAATCAGCACCTAAAGCCATTGCCCATGCTACGTCTGCCGCGGTAACGAGCTTCCCGGAAGCGATAAGAGGGATGCGTTTCTTAAGGCCATGTTTTTCTAATATGGCAGCAACCTCTGGTAAAGCCTTGATTATTGACATGGCTGAATTGTCCATCAACATCATGGGTGATGCCCCGGTTCCCCCTTCAGCCCCGTCTATTGTAATAAAATCAGGCGCCTTTTCTTCCCCACGTTTTTTTATCTTTAAACACAAAGTCTCTACCCATTTAACGTCACCCAAGGCTGTTTTAAAACCAACCGGTTTTCCCGATATTTTTTGAAGATAGTTTATAAAATCCAACAATTCTTCGGTATTGGAAATTTCTTTATGGCGATTGGGAGAGATCGCGTCTCTGCCTTGTTCAATATTTCTTATTTCGGTAATTTCTTTTGTTAC
>CAXGXG010000197.1:0-3943 GCA_964013525.1 uncultured Alphaproteobacteria bacterium
ATTGGTAGACGCGCAGGTTTCAGGTATCTGTGGCCGCAAGGCCGTGGAGGTTCAAGTCCTCTCCTGGGCACCATATTTAAATACGTTTCCATCACAAACGGTATTTCCATGACATCGATAATTTTACACCACAACGACCTTCCCGCCGATGTGGATTTTGGCGCATCTGTCGCTATTGATACAGAAACAATGGGTTTAAATCCCGCCCGCGACCGGCTTTGTCTGGTTCAGATGATGAGCGCCGAGGGGGATTGCCATCTGGTCAAATTTGACGGCAAAAACTATGACGCGCCAAATTTGAAACGCATTTTGGCCAATGAAGATATTTTAAAGCTGTTTCACTTTGCCCGCTTTGATGTGGCTGTGCTGCAGGCCTATCTAGGCGTTTTGACAGAGCCGATTTATTGCACCAAAATTGCATCCCGCCTGGTCCGCACATTTACGCCGTATCATGGTTTAAAAAACCTGTGTCGCGATTTGCTGGGCGAGGACATCAGTAAGCATCAGCAATCTTCAGACTGGGGGGCGGATGAGCTGACCGAAGACCAGCTGGAATATGCGGCGTCCGACGTTTTGTACTTGCATGGCCTGAAATCTAAGCTGGATGAAATGCTGGAACGCGAAGGACGTCTGGACCTGGCGCACTCGTGTTTCGACTTTTTGCCAACGCGTGCCATGCTGGATTTACGCGGCTGGGCGGAGGAAGATATCTTTTCTCACAGTATAAACAGATAAGGGTGGCATAAACGCTGATTCTGCGTTATACTCCCCACCATGAATATGACAATTGATATTGAGTTTTGAGGATAGAGCCATGACCGTTGAAATTTTAGTCACAAACAATACGGCCCGCAAGGTTGCAGACATTGCCAACCCCATTCTGAAAGCAGGTCGGAAGACGCTTTTGACTGAGGCGAAGGCGTTGGAGGAAGCTGCCAAGTTGCTGGATGATGAATTTGTCGAAGCGGTTGAGCTGATTGAAAATATTGAAGGGCGCGTGATCGTAACCGGTATGGGCAAAAGCGGCCATATTGCACGCAAGATGGCGGCCACCTTTGCCTCAACAGGCACCCCGTCATTCTTTGTTCACCCGGGCGAAGCCAGCCATGGTGACCTGGGGATGATTGTTCGCGGTGATGTTGTTATCGCACTTTCCAATTCCGGCGGCAGCAAAGAACTGGCCGACCTGATCGCCTATACACGCCGTTTTGCCATTCCGTTGATTGGCATTACAAAAAACCGCGATTCTGATCTGGGCTCTCAATCTGATATTGTTTTACAAATTCCGGCATTTCCTGAGGCCTGCCCACTGGATATGGCGCCAACCACATCAACGACATTGTCAATGGCGATTGGCGATGCACTGGCCGTTGCCCTTTTGGAGCGCCGCGGGTTTTCAAAATCCGATTTCAGTGTTTTTCACCCGGGCGGAAAACTGGGTCAGCAGATGTTGAAAATCGAAAAAATTATGCACACAGGCGATGAATTGCCTTTGTTGCACGAAAGTGCTGGCGTTGAACAGGCGCTGAGCGCCATTACAGAAAAAGGTTTTGGCTGTGTCGGCATCGTTAACGACGAAGGCTGCCTGATCGGTATGATCAGTGACGGTGATGTTCGCCGCCATGCGGGTGACGGCTTCCTTGCCAAAAATGTGAAGGACGTTATGACCGCGAACCCGAAAACAATCGGACCGGATACGCTGGCGGGTAAAGCCATTGGCCTGATGAACAACGTGGATGGCACATTCCGCCAGATTACGGTTTTGTTCGTGACGGACGACAGCAACAAGCCTGTAGGCCTGCTGCATCTGCATGATTGCCTGCGCGCCGGTCTGGCGTGATAGCCTGATCAGCAAATTTTCAACAAAAACAGGGCCAATACCAGATGACTGCGGAGCACACACCGGATCATACGTCATCTGGAAATACAGCGTCCGAACAACAGGACGACCATAAGCCCCGTTTTGAAAAGCTTCAGGCCGCGCAACCCACCGAATGGCATTTTAACCGCGGCTATTCCACATTTATCAAATTTTTTCGGCGCTTTATGGTGCTGGGCGCATTGATACTGATCATGGCCGTTGCCCTGTGGCTGAATATGGATGAGGAGGAACCGCGCGTTCAACCTCAACAAGCCGATGAAACCCGCGGCGAGGCCGCATTGATCAAGGCGCAATTTGACGGTATTGACACAGCCGATCGTCCATACCGCGTGACAGCCGACAAAACCGTTCAACAGTCTGACAATCAGGACCTTTACCGTTTGACCCAACCGATGGCCGATATTTTAACATCCGATCAACGTTGGATGGCGGCCTCAGCTGCACGAGGTACGTATAATCAGGAGGATGAAACTCTTGAGCTTGAGGAAAACGTAAAAATTTTCTACGATGACGGCATGGAATTTACACTTCAAAAGGCACAACTGGATCTGAAAAACAATACGGCCCGTTCGGATCTGCCGCTGACAGGGCGCGGGCCAGCCGGCGCGATTGATGCAAATGGCCTGGATATTCAGGCCGCGGGCGAGACAATCATTTTCCAAGGGCCTGCAAAATTAACACTGAATCAGGCGGGCCGATGATGCGCAAAACAGCGACATTTTTTTCATGGATGGCTCTGACGGCAATGATCGCCTTTGCCCCGCATGTTTGGGCGCAAAGCAATGCGCCGCTTGATATCACGGCGGACAATGCTCTGGAATGGCAGCGCGGTGAAAACCGTTATGTGGCCCGCGGAAATGCCGTTGCCAGTCAGGGAAATCAAACCCTGAAAGGCCAGACGCTAACCGCCTATTATGACCCGACAGACGGGGGTGCCACGGATTTGACCCGCATTCTGGCCGATGGAAATGTGACCCTGATCCGTGCGGATACGACCATCACAGGCAGTGCGGCGGAATACGACCTCAGAACGGAAAAGGCTCGCGTCACAGGGTCCAATTTGAAAATGTCTGCGCCCGGCATGCAGGTCGTTGCCAATGAATATTTTGAATATGACAGCCCGCGCAACCGTATTACGGCCAAAGGCGACGCGGTTGCGACCGAGGGGGAAACCCGTCTGGAAACGGAAACGATTGTGGCACACCTCAGTACAAACGAAAACGGCAAGCGCGTCGTCAAATCCTATGAAGCGCCGGGCCGCGTCAAAATCATTACACCGACAGAAACGGCCGAAGGTGACCGCGGGACGTACAACCCCGCCACCGAAATGGCAATCCTGACTGGAAATGTGGTTATCAATCAGGGTCAAAATGTCTTGAAAGGTGAAAAGGCGGAAGTGAATATGCAGACCGGCGTCAGCCGTATGTTTGCAGCCCCTGACGCAGGGGCATCGCCCGCCGGCCGTGTGACGGGCCGTTTTTATCCCAAAGGGAGCCAGCCCAATGAGTGATCCGTCTGTCATGGCCATGGGAAAGCGCAAGACCAAGAATCAAGATGAGCTGTCACAGCCGATCCTGCAAGATGGGTTAAGTGCGACCCATTTGGTCAAAAGTTATAAAAAGCGCCCTGTCTTGCGCGATGTCAGTGTATCTGTGCGCCAGGGCGAGGTTGTGGGCCTGTTGGGGCCGAACGGCGCGGGAAAGACGACAACCTTCTATATCATGACGGGTCTGATTGACCCGAATGGTGGTAAAATCACAATTGACGGCAATGATGTGACCCATTTGCCGATGTACAGGCGTGCGCGCCTGGGGGTCGGATATTTGCCGCAGGAATCTTCGATTTTTAGAGGGTTAAGCGTTGAGGACAATATCCGTGCTGTTTTGCAGCTCACGGAAAAGGACCATCATACGCGCGAAGAAATGCTGGAGGAGCTGCTGGGTGAGTTTTCAATCTCCCACTTGCGCCAAACACCTGCCATTGCCCTGTCGGGGGGGGAACGCCGCCGGACCGAAATTGCGCGTGCTTTGGCATCAAACCCGCGTTTCATGCTGCTGGATG
>CAXGXG010000198.1:0-3912 GCA_964013525.1 uncultured Alphaproteobacteria bacterium
AATTATGATTTTCTGAATGGATGGCGACAATTCCAAAAACCAACCGGTCAAGCGCTGTATCATGGCTGCAAAATCTGCTACTACTTCCTTTATATGTAACTGTTTAGAAAGATTTTCTCCTAAGCCAGCTAGGGACTTTGTAACAACATCACCAAAATTAGAGAACCCGCCATGCAGTGAATTCATTTGATCGGTCATGGCCGCGGCAAAGTTAACATCTCCAATTTGTCTTAGATATTTTTGAATATCTTCAGAATTCTTCTTTACAACTGTTCTTGTCTTTCCGAATTGAAATACGACCTTATCGCCTTCTACTTGGGCTTTAATGCCGAATTCTAGCAATCTTTCAAACTGAAAAGTCGTAGCATCCGCAACAGCCTCAATCATCTGATCCAGACTTTTACCCATAGCCGAAGCTGTATTGCCATATGAAGTTAGAGCCTCGTTAGATGGATCAATACCGCGTGCTTTTAGCTTGATAAACCCTTGAATGACTTGTTCAAGGTCATAGGGTGTTTTTTCAGCAAAGGCTAATAGGTTTTGTAAGGATTTAGATGCTTCTTCCTGCGACCCGGTTACGGTTTTAAGCTGGATTGAGTATTTTTCAAAGTCGGCCGCCGTTTTAACTGCCATCGTACCGATCCCGAGAATGGGCAGGCTAAACCGGGTTGACATGCCCCGCCCCAGATCCGTCATGTTTCTACCCAAGTCACGAACGCTTTCAGACATATCACTCATGTTGGCCTTAAACCTTTGGGCCAAACGCCGGGTTGGAGAAGTTACCCGGTCGATCATTTCTAAGAGAAGTCCAACTTTAAGCATTTCAATTTCCGTTTAATTTCTGGGCCTGCTTGTTCCACCAGATTAGGCGGTCTACAGGCATTTCCCACATTTCCGCTTCGCCAAAACCATATGTTAGGGCGACATTTACAACTAATTGTTCCCAGTTTTCAGGGATGCCGGCAAAAAATCTTCGATCAGTTTCCCCGCGGCTTCCATGTCTTCAACATCAATTTTGTCAAATTCGGAATCCGTAAGACCGCATGATCTGGCCAAGAGTTTCAAGCCTTGCTCAATTTCACTTTTAATGCCGCCGATGGCTCTTAAATCGCCAGCAGATAATCTTCGAAACTTCAGTTCCGATACGATTTCTTCACGTTCTTCGTTTCCCTGGCGAAATGTTTTTTTATAAGGGTATTTTAAAACCAATGTGCGTGTTAACTCTGACATCAAATCATCTCCTCAGCTGGTTCGCCTTTAAGCAGCAGCTCGACTGTGCCATTGCCTTCACCGCCTGAAAGCTCCAGTTCATTTTCCTGAACGGCATTCCGTATGATCCAGGTGGTGCCGGTATCACTTTCGAAAATGACCTCGGCCCCGACAATTTCCTGCAGCGACCGCAGGGATGTGCCGGCATCAACAGGAACTTTACAAGTAACCTGTCCGGGGAAGGTTGTCTGGCTGTAATTGTATTTCTGGCCAATCATGCGACCGGTGTTTTTCTTACCGCCTGGCATCAGGGCTGCGTCATCCTCACTTTCGATAACTTGGCCATTGATGCGAATGGTGGCTTGTCCATGAATTTGTGTCATGATTTAATCTCCTTTCAATGCGGATTAAAGGCGGTATTGCAACAAACTAGCGAAAACGCGAAGATTATTAACAATATCGGGTGGGATAATAGAATTAAGGCGGTTAGGATCATTCTTGTCTCTAACGACGATTAAGTCTTTCTTGAACTGTGTTATGTTCTCAACAAGCCCCAACTCTTCCCATTGCTTAAAACGGGCAATCAAGCTGGCGCGCATCGTATTTGGGGTCATAACATTCTGGCCGCGGGCGAAATTTGTGCCGTCATCTGCCAACTTCCAGTTTGGATAACGTAATGCGACAAAGGTATTTACATCATATCGGAGATACGTGACCGTTTTGACCGTTGTAAAATCCAGATATGAAGGATCTGCAGCGCCCAGTTCATTCTCGCGGTAACTGGTAATTAAGCGATCCAGGCGGACAGCGCCATCGGCATCTACATACCACGTCGACATCCCATTCCTTAAAAGCAGCTCTTGCTCTGTGGCTGTAAAACGCTTTGTAACCTTCGGCGGTAAAAGCCCTGGCAATTTTACTGTCCGGAGCTGACGTGCCGGATCTTGTTTTGCATAGAATGCACCGACCGCGCCGACAGCGGCTGCCCACTCATAATGGGGGGAGGGTGAAGCATCAGAAGAAACAAAGCTGACATGCGGGGAATTGTGGTTTTGCCCTTCAGTGATCAAATTGGCATGGGTATCAGATAGTCCAATGTATGCATGGCCATCGATCATTGCCATAGGTCCGAAACGGGTTTCTAATTCTGATTTGAGCGCATTCAAATTGGCAGCATCTGTATAAGGGGCAACAATATCTGTAAACCATTCATCGCCGATCGCGGTAAAGACATCAGCAATATCAGGATTGCCAGCTCCGCCAGCCAAAGCTGTGACTGTGGCCGTTAAACCGGCTGGCAATTCTTCATCGTCGTAATAATTGACGCGAACATCAATTTTGTTGGCTTCTAAACCTTTGTTCTTTGCTGTTAGGTCCACTTGCTCATTAGCAGCACCATTTACAGCTGCAGACACCGGCAAGTCCGTCTCGGCTGTGATCTTTGTCACAACCTTTGATGCAATATCAGCTAATGTATCTGCGCTATTCACGCCAACGGCCAAACGACGCCCGGCGATGTATAGACTAATTGTTCCAGAAGCTGTCAGAGCACCGCCGAACAGGATATTTCCTGATGCGGCCGACGAACCATCAGCATCGGCTTGCGCAATTGCACGGATTTCAATTCCCGGCCCTGGCATTGCATCGATCAAACGCTCGCACATATTCGCCAACTGTGAACCCGCACCAAATGATTTACGCGCCTGGTCGGTTGTCAAAGTTAGAAGCGGTTCCAGTTCAGCTGCGGTGCCGGCAGCTGTTTTCTGACCAATAACAAGGATTTTGGTGGGAATGCCTGACAGGCCTGTGAATGCACGAGAATTATCGACTTCAATGTAATTGCCCGGCTTTCTAACATCGATAGGGATAAGGTTAAAAGCGACCATGATTTATGACTCCTTTTTCTTGGATTGTTTTTTGGGGGTATGATGCACATCGCCGTCTTTCAGGCGGCGGCGCCAATAGGTGTTTAAGGCAACCTCTTTTCCTTCAGGAGGTAGGGGCTGGTTGGTCAGCGGATCAATCACGATCTTGTCCTTAGCGGGAGTAATATGGTTTTTCAGGATTTTTAGGCTCATTTAGTCCTCCTTTAAATTTAAGTGACTTGTGGAATCTGCATTATCATCGTCCGGGATCCCGTTCTGGCCAACATTGCCAAAAGCCGGCAAATCCCAATTGACATGAAAGGAATTGAAATCATTCAGCTCGTCAGTCTCGCCGATCTGGTCTTGTCGATAAGTGACGGAAACTTCCAGCCCGTAAAGACTGGCCAAGTGGCCATCTGACTTCTCATTGATCAAAGGTGTGACCCGGCCGGGTTTGACAGGCTGTATATCAAGACCAAGGCGATTGTTCAGGATCAGGGCTTTGACATCTTGCAAAACCTGATATGAACCGACATTACCGATGGATCCGCGGCGGGCTTGTTTTTCATTCCGTAATGATTGTGCCGCCACGATGATGTTGAACCGGGCTGTATATTCCTGATTACGGCTCGTATGGCGACCGGGCGCTTCACCAGCATAAATCACCCATACAGCCGGGAAACTTTTAATAAAGCGGCGCAGGTCATCAGAGTTATCGCCGCCCCAGGTCCCGACGTTTTTCAGCTTGTAACCCAAAACACCAGCGTCATTTGCGGCGTCAATACGGTCGATAATGGCTTGTTCGATTTGACCAATCATTGAACAGTCTCCCTCACCC
>CAXGXG010000199.1:0-3907 GCA_964013525.1 uncultured Alphaproteobacteria bacterium
TAATGAATATGTCTCCGCAAAATGCGTATCGCTTTTCATTAAAATAAAATCAAACGCACTGCCCCCGATACGCTGCAGAAAGGCCTTGGCGTGCGGAATAATCTTTTCTGCATCTTTTACGTACAATGCCCCTTTTGGCATCATAAAGTCGTTTTGCATATCAACGATATCTAAAATACGCTTGGCCATTTTAAGCCGCTCCTTTTTTCAGTGTGTGTCCCCGACGAATAGCCAAAATATGATTTCTACGGCGTTCGTAAAGGCCGGTTTCAAGGCCCGCAACATACAGACGCGGGTTCATCAGACGTTTATGTGCATAATGCAAGTGTGACATCGATTTCTGCGCGCGTTTGCGTGCATCATGAACGGTTTCCGGTTTACAGACCCGTTTGCCCCGTTCAAATGCAGGCTTTAAAGGCTTGTAGACATGTGTGCCGGCATTAAAGATTTTGCTAAGCGTTTCGTCATATTTTCGCACAGATTCAACATCCTGTTTTAATACGAACGGAAAATCAGGATCGTTTGTTTTGCGTGTCAAATCTCCGGCGTTACGCGATACGATCATATCACCATTATACAGCCATTCGCCCAGATGTGTTTTTCGCATAAAACGATAGACGTCCAACTCGCCCGGAATTGAAACTTTAACAGCTTGTTCTGACAGTTTGATAACCTCGCGCGTTTTGTCTTTCCAGATGTCAGGCGATGTTTCTCCCGCCTGAACACGCTTGCGCAGATTATCAATATCATCGGCGGTCAGCCCCTTGTCATAGATTGCGCCCAATTTATAAACACCACCCAGCGCAGGTTGAGACTTGGACGTGACAAGATTAGTACCAATTCCCCAAATATCAATTTTCGCGCCTTGTTCATTCAAGCTATTGATTGTCTGTTCATCCAGATCGTTGGATGCGGCAATCTTTGCATCCGTAAAACCGGCATCATCCAGCAAGCGACGCGCTTGAATAGACAGATAGGCTAAGTCCCCGGAATCCAAACGGATCCCCTTCATTTTAATGCCCAGATTTTGGCAGGTTTCGATTGCACGCTTCACCCCTTCAACAGTGTCATACGTGTCTACGAGAAAGACTGTGTTATGCGGCATAGCCTCGGCATATTCACGGAAAGCTTCCAGCTCATCCTCATACAGCATGACCATCGCGTGCGCCATTGTTCCGGATGAGGGAATGCCATAGTGTTTTTTGGCCAAATAGTTTGAAGTGCCGTCGACACCACCAATATAGGCGGCACGTGTCGCCTCCAAACCGCCCAGCATTTGCGCACGGCGCAGGCCCAGTTCCAGGATCGTGCGCCCGCCTGCGATTTCACGCAAGCGTGATGCCAGCGTTGCAAACAGGGATTGGGAATTTATAGTGTTCAAAATAGCAGCCTCAACCAGCAAACACTGCCATACCGGCCCTGTAACACGGACGATCGGCTCGTCAGGGAAGGCAACTTCACCCTCGGGCATCATATCGATACTAACATCAAGCTTTGCGTCTTTTAGCATATCCAGAAATTCATCGGTATAGAGGCGTTCTTCCTTACCTGTTTTGGGGTTGAAAGCCATTTCGTCGCGCAGGACATCAATATCCTCTTCGCTAAAAGACCAGTTTTCTAGCCACTCAGACAAGATGTTTTGCCCGGCTGTCAGCAGGTATCCGCCACCGAATGGGTTTTTTCGTATATAGGCATGAAATGTAACTTGCTGATCATGTTTGTCATGGGCAAAGAGCGCCTGCGCCATTGTAAAGGCATATTGATCAGCCCATAACGGCCCTTTTTGGGCGAGCGGGTCAGGTTTGGTTTGTTTGGGCTTCATCTTAAAAATCCTACTATTTATATGTTAGAACAATAGATAAACTCATTTTGAGTATAAGTCAACATTCTTTTTTGAGTTCTTGCCCGGAAAAAGATAAAAAAGATGCCGCCGGCTATCTAAGCCAGGCGGCACCAAACTGAAAAATGCTAAACTTACTTATTAGTCAAGCAGTTCGGCTTTTTGCTCGCTATCAGCCAAATCTGAACGTACAGAGGAAAGCTGACGTGTTAAAATTGAATAGACCTTTGAAGACGCTGTTGTGTCTTCGATCGCATCTTCGTAAGAATCGATCAAAAGACCTTCCCCGCGACAGACCTCTTTTAAAATGGCTTCATCTTTGCCACCCATATCGCTACGCAGTTCCATAAACTTACGGTGTGCTTTTGCTTCGGTAGAACCTTCAAAGTTTGTGTCGGCACCACTTTCACGCAGGCAAGTTTTAATTTCGCTGATAAATTTTTCGCGCTGTTGGGAACGTTTTTCAAAAAGCGTTTCAAGTGTAGGGCTTTTTGCAAGTTCACCGGCAGAACGGTAGCCTTTTTGGCTGTCCATCAGACGAACCAACAGGTCCTGAAGTTCGTGTACGGCATGTGATGTTTTTGTAGTTTTTGCAGTGTTATTCATTTTATTTCTCCTTAAATGTTGCATGATTACAAACTGCCGGAGAAGCAAAAAGTTCCGTTATCGTCTTAACACCGACGCGAAAGGTATTTTTTCAAAGCGCTAACCGGCCCCCCGTAGGCAGGCGGCGTAATCAGGCTATCATTGTCATAGCGGATCGGCTGAAACGTTTTCATATCTAAGAAGTCGCCGCCCGCAGCACGAAGGATCGCGTGTCCCGCTGCAACATCCCAGAAACTGAATGGTGCGTTAAACTGGGCAAGTTCGGCCGCACCCTCGGCAGTAACACAAAGGCGCGCCCCGCCGACCGCTCGGACAGGCTCACATTTCTCATCCCACGGTTTATCCTTCCAGCCCATCGCCGTTTTAAAGGATGCAGTCAATGTCTTGCGCAATTTCATCTGACGTGGACGCTTGCCAGCAATATGAACATAGGCCCCCTGCCCGACCTTACCGTAATAAAGCTTGCCCCGGGCATTTGCCTGCGCGGGAAAATATGCAACACCTAAAACCGGTGTCCCTTTATGGATCAGCGCAATGTGAACACCAAAACCATCATATCCATCAATATAAGATTTTGTCCCGTCCAACGGGTCTGTCAGCCAATAGGTTTCTGATTGCCGTGCAATGTTGCGGTTAACCTGCATGTCCTGTTCTTCACTAATGACAGGAATATCAGGAGTCAGTTTATTGAGAGCCTTGATGATCAAATCACTTGCCGCTTTGTCCGCTTGCGTCACGGGGGAATCATCCTCTTTATATTCAGCCGTGACCTGACCACGATAGCGCATCAAAATTTTGCCGGCATCCCGTGCCACAGCATTTACATCCTGAATATTTATGTTTTCATGCGCCACTTATAAACAATCCTTATTTTTTGCGGGGCTGTGTAATGCCGCGCTCGGTGCTTTCGATGAAGCTGAAGAGCTTTTCAGCCAAATCGAAACCCTTGTAATCTTCACGTAGTTTTTCCAAGCGGTCTTTAAAGACACCCTCACCTTTGAACAACTTGAAATAAACTTTTTGCAGTTTTTTCACATCCTCTTCTTTAAATCCACGGCGAAGCATACCGATATCATTGATTTTGACCAGGCCTGCACGGTCACCCTGCGCCACGCAGAATGGCGGAATGTCCATTGTCGCCATTGTCCCGCCGCCTAAAAAACAGTAATCCCCCAAGCGGGCGAACTGGTGAACAGCGGCAAGGCCCCCGACGGTACAAAAGTTCCCAACATGGATATGTCCCGCTAGGGCAGAAGAGTTCACGAAAATGTTGTAGTTGCCAATAAAGCTGTCGTGCCCGACATGTGAGGAGGCCATAAACAGATTGTTATCGCCGATTTTGGTTAGACCGCCGGACTGCTCAACACCGGGTTGAAGCGTTGCATATTCGCGAATAACATTACCATTGCCAATTTCCAGCTTGGTTTTCGTCCCTTCCCATTTTAAGTCCTGTGGCGCAGA
>CAXGXG010000200.1:0-3772 GCA_964013525.1 uncultured Alphaproteobacteria bacterium
CGGCACTGCCGACAGCCCAGGCGCCCCGACAGCTCTGACTGGCGGAAATGACGGCGTTTTTAATACCCCAAGCGCCCTTCAAAACCCAAACGCGGCCACAAAGAGCCAAGGAACGCTAAATACAGGCGCATCCACAGCCGTATCTGCGGAATTGGCCGGCAATCCGGATCAATTGTATGAAAAGGCCTTCGTTGATATTCGTGACGGTAATTACGATGCGGCGGCCAGCGGCTTTCAGACATTCTTGACAAACTATCCCGATCACACCCTGACTTCAAACGCGCAGTACTGGTTGGCCGAGACCCATTACGTGCGGGCGAACTATACCGAAGCTGCAAAATTATTTGCCAAGGGGTATCAGGAATTCCCGGAAAGCTCAAAAACCGCAGACAACCTGCTAAAGTTGGGATTGTCCCTTTCCAAGCTGGGAAAAAATGACGATGCCTGTCTGTCATTTCAACAGTTAAAAACGCAATTCCCGGATGAAAGCGGGCCCGTTATGCGCCGCGCTGATCAGGAGCTGAAAAACCTGAATTGCGGATAACGCTTATTTCCCTCAGATAAAACAAAAACCCGTCAATTTGGCGGGTTTTTTCTTATGCATAAAATGGATGTGCCCAAGGCCTGTAGCCGGCCAAACTCAGCATTAATGGTGGCGGGGAATTTGCCCGTCTTTTGGTTTCTTACGCTTTTTCTGCGCATTATCATTTGAGGCGCCCGGTCCGTTGCCACCCGGTTTATCGAGGCCCAGTTTATCCATATCGGGCTGGTGACCGGTTGTTTCGGTTTTGTCATTTTTAAGCTGATCAAAAATCGCTTTAAGACGCGGATTGTTCGGATCATCCCACAATTGGCTATAATCATGCGCAGACCAGCCATGCGTATCACGCGCATGTTTATCGGCACCATGTTCAATCAATAGGTCAATGACACGCTTGCGTCCTTCCAGGCCCGCACACAAAGATGCACTGTGCAGTGGTGACCAGCCCGTGTCATTTGTCAAATTCGGGTCAGCACCTGCGGTTAATAGCAATTTCACGATTTTAACCTCGCCCCAGAATGCGGCGATGTGCAAAGGCGAAAATCCACAGCCTGTAATTCTGTTCGGGTCTGCCTTGCGGCGAAGAAGTTTGCGCACACGCATGACATTTCCATGGCGCGCCGCGCGGTAGAGGTCTGTCAGGCCATATTTGTCCTGTGCATCTACGTCATTGAAAATCGGCAATATTCTTCTGATATTTTTCACCGTTTATTCGCCATCCATCCCGTCTGCTGCGTCATTAAAGAAAATTTCCAAACTGTCGCCCATTGTGAAAACCACGGCGACAATTGCCATTGCAACGGCGCTGACCAATAAAACATATTCAACGGCCGATGCTGCGGTCTGATCAGAACTATAACATTTCAAAAGTTTCAAAAGTCTAAAGATCATGCTGGCTTATCCTTTACCGGATTTTTTAAAGGGGTCTTGCGGATTTTTATCAATCCGCTTGATATGTTCGCGGCGCGGACGTTGCTGCGTAGCGCGTGTCTTTTTAGACATACGGTGGTCATTTGATGGTAGCTGTTTTTTATAGGACGCACCGGCAGCAATCAAGCGTTGCACCAATGGTGATGTCCTGTCCCCATCGCGCGCCAGACGATCCAGTAATGTCCAACCCTTTTTATTCTCCACATCCGGGTCGGCGCCTGCATCTAACAACGCATCCAGCAATTCGACATTATTGTTTTCAACCGCCAGGGTGAGTGGTGTATGTCCATGCTGATCAAGAACATCCAGATTGGGTTCGAAATCCAGGATGATATCCAGCAAATCCTCGTTACCATGTTCGACTGCACAATGAAGCAAGGTTTCACCCGTTGGCAGCTGCGCATTCACATCAAAGCCTTTTTCAAACAGCCCTCGCATCATATCCAGAATTTCCGGACGTGTTGAACGAACATAATAATCTGTGCTGAGGACCATCTGCATAACATTCATGCCTTGCGCATTTTTATCACGCGGGCATTCCTGATATTGATCCAAAATCTTGTTTACCAAGCGCGGACTGCCGGTTTGCAGGGCAATGTGCAAAGGTGTGTCACCATTATCGTTTGTTTTCAAACGCATATCTTTTTTACAGCGAACGGTTGCTTCCATGACGGCATCGAAATCTTCAAAACGGATCGCCTTCATCAAAAAGCTTTCCCCTTCGGTCGTCCAGACATTCATATCGCCTTTGGCACGGGCCACTTCTTTTAATTTACGCCAATGAACACTGTGTTTGCTGTCAGCATTTTCCAACAGGTATTCGGCAATAGACTGATAGCCCTCTGGGCCCAGGTTCGGGTTTGCCCCATTTTTCAGCAGGGTTGAAAACACGTTATATCGCTGTTCGCACAACGCATGATATAGGGCTGTGTACCCCTCGTGATTTTGGGCATCCAATTCAACCCCTGATTCCAAAAGGTCCGGTACGAAATCACTGTCGTGTTCTTTAAGATAAAAAAGTGGTGTCTGGCGTGACCATTTGTCACGTTCGTGAACCTTGGCACCATGGCGAACCATCAGATCCACCAGGTCCGGCCGCCCCTTAAGAACGGCGATACTGGCGTAGGAATAACCCTTGTACTGGATATTCAGGTCCGCGCCCAATTCAACCAAAGCCTCAACACAGTCCCATGCGCCGCGGCGCAGCGCCAATGCCAAAGGCGTTTCCTCCGCGCCGGATGTGCCGGTAAAGTTGATGTCCGCCCCATCGCGCACCAATCGGTAAATCGCAGTCATGTCAGAAAGAAGAACAGAATTTTGCAGGCGTGTATAACCCGTGCCGATGACGGCATTCGGATCATAGGTCAACATGCCGAAAAACCAGCGTGGTTTCTTATTCTTATGTGGCTTATCCCCTGCCATCTGTAATTATATTCCCCTGTGGCGGTTCTTTTTATAATAATGTACCTTAGCACACGCCCCCCCTTGAATCAAACGATGAATCATTTAAGTTGCTGATATTAGGCCTGTTTACATGAAAATCAGGTGCAATCGACAGACGCGAGGACAAAGAATTATGATTTTAAAGCTCTTAAAGGAAAAAGGCACAAGACGACACATTGTGGTTGCATGGTCGCTAGCCATCATCTTTACAGGGGCGATTTTATTTGTCACCGGTGGCATAAACGGCGCGGCCGAAGCACGCGATATTGCAAAAACCGTCCAATCGGCCAGCCTGTATTACGGATCAGCGATCATGACAGCCTCTGCCACTATTCTGGCATTAATGATCACCTTGCTCAGCATTACCTATACATCGGATGAGGATTTTGATGTTGAGACGTTTGAAAATTTGAAAGTCATCGCCTTTTTATGCGTGTTCAGCTTTATCGCAGCGGTGGCGCTTTTGTTCGTCATCAGCTTTCCAATATCAGAGCTTGAAATGTTAAAAGACAGCTGGGCGATTTATTATTTCTATGGGATCACTTTGTGGAATGGGTTGTTGGCGGGGCAGATGATTTCTGTTGTTTTGATCCTGAAAAACATCGCCTTTTCAACTATTGATCGCTTCAAACCAAACCTTGACTAGGTTCGGGGGCAAAACAATTGAAAATATTGAAAAAAATCGCCAGAAAAGCTTGCACAACCGAGCGGGATTTGGCAGTTTAAAACTATCTAACGGCACATATTAAAAAAGGATTCGTGATCCGCCATGACCAAATCGGAACTGACATTGAAAATTGCTGAATTAAACCCGCACCTATATCAGCGGGATGCGGAATTGATTGTGAATGCGATCTT
>CAXGXG010000201.1:0-3758 GCA_964013525.1 uncultured Alphaproteobacteria bacterium
TAACGTCGGTTGTGAGCTGTAGAAAAAGCCGGTCCTTTGGAGACCGGCTCTTGTCTATTACGTGTTATTTAGGTGCCGGACCAGAAGACTTTTTCTTTGGTGTCGGCTTGTCTTCACCTTCGGGCGCGTCTTTTTTCTTGTCACGTGCCTTCTGGCGCAGAGCTTCCAATTCGCTTGTGTTATCGTTGGCTTCATCACCGTTGTTGTCGGCGCCTTTTTTGAATTCATCGGTCAAAGCTTTGCCACTCTTACCTTTTGGCTTGCCACCTTCCAACTGAAGTTGTGATTTTTCAGCCTTGCTGACTGTATCGTTAAACTGTGCGCGACCATCTTCAAGCGCTTGGATATCATCACGTTGCTTTTTGCTGTTTTCAAGGCGAAGGGTTTCTTTGTCCTGAACAACCTGACCGATACGTTTCATTGCTTCCAGACGCTTGGCTTTGTTAGCACCGATTTCAGAACGACGCTTGTCAAAATCAAGGCTGGTTTCGGATGCGCGCAAGAAGGCCTCAATAACCTCTTCCTTATAGCTAAGGAAGTCAGAGATATCGCTCTTGTGCTTCAGATCCATGATACGTGTGCGTGTGGTATTCAACATTGTGCGGAAGTTTTCGATTTCCTTGTTCACAATGCGATCCGCCATGATCACTGTATCCTGCGCGCTTTCGCGTAGGGAGTGGATCTCGACAATCATCATCTGATAATCAGACAGTGAACCTTCAAGGTTTTCAACCAAATCCATAACATTTTTGTGTTGCTTGACGATGTGTTGCAAACCTTCACGGTATTCAACGCCATTGTCAGAGTTTTCTTGGGCTGCGGGCATAATCTCTTCTTCGATGAAACGCTGAAGTTCTTTAGCCGCACCCAGCTTCTCACGATAGCTTTGTTCGATTTGCGAGCATTTGCTACCCAAAATCATTGCACGGTGCTCTACAGGCTCCAGATCTTCTTTCAGCATAACGCTCAGGACGTTTGACATGTCATCCAACTTCTGGTGAAGGTCGGGGAAGATTTCTTCAATATAAGCAATCTTCTTCTTTTGCTCAGCAAACACGTGGCCATCAAAGTCTTTGTCTTTTTTGCCCCCAAACAGACCGAAACCTGTGGTCAGGGCATTCATAAAGCTTTTTCCGGTTTTCTGTGCGATTTCTACAGCTTTTTCACTGGCATCTTTCACCTGTGAGCCATAGTTTTTCATTTCTTTTTGTGTTTCGCGCTTAACAATATCAAACTGGTTTGTTGTTTCGTTATATTCAACAACGAATTTTTCCAAGTCATCGTTAAATTCACGAACGCGATCTGCAATGTTTTGATCAAAGTCCATGATGTTTTTTTGCAGCTCTTTTGCCAAAAGCGCATTTTCTTTGATTCCACCGTTTGCCAGGCTCTCAAATTTTTCAATCAGCTCGGCATTTGTGCTGTCCATACGTGACAGACGGTCAACATAGAATTCAATCTCGTCAAATTCTTCTGTTTCAAGGCCACTGCTTTCTTTGTAGAAGTCGTAATCTTCGATCACTTCAGCAATTCGGCCTTCAATGTCATCAACCGAATTTTCGTCAGCATTTTCAGATTTGTACAGGTTATGCAGCATTTCTTTCTTTTCACGCATATCTGTATCTGTGTCGTCTTCGGTGCGTGTGGTCAGGGTTTTGATCTGCTTCATTTCAACAAGCGTATCGAAAAGGCCGTTATACTGCTCTTCATTTTGCTCAAGGCCGGATTTTTCGAACAGTTCCGTGATGCGCGCCTCAATCTGTGGATAATCCATCAAGTCGCGGTTCCACTGTGTCTTTACTTTTTGGCTGCCAGAACGTTTCCGATTAAATTTTGCCATGTACCCTTCTCCTATATTGCTTTAGGTCGTTTTCGAATTTAGAACCGAATCCCTACCCGGATCAAATTGTCATTACCTGATGTGTTTATGCTTGGCATCGTTTATAACATTAAGATTATGTTAATGTCAATTAAAGTTTTTATGAAAACTAATTGGTAGGTCACTATTTGTTTTATTCGTATTGCATAGAACCGCCCAGGTCTTTAGTATTTTTCATTCAAAAGAAGGCAATGAAATGACAGAAAATAACATCAAATCAATTTTTGAAATATGTGAGGCCACGCGGGATAAGGCTTACGCCCCCTATTCCCAGCACAATGTCGGTGCGGTCATCATTGATTCTGCTGGCAATCTTCATCCGGGATGCAATGTTGAAACCGCACATTACAAAGGGATCTGCGCCGAAGGCAGCGCCATATCTAAAATGGTCTTATCCGGGACGTATCTGATTCGTGATGTCTATGTCATGGGCCCGGATTTAAATGTCCTCTGCACACCCTGTGGTGATTGTCGCCAACGCATTCGTGAGTTTAGCGACAAGGACACCCGCGTTCATTGTTTCGGCCCCGATCAAAACGTTGCGCATACCTTTACAATGGAAGAGCTGTTGCCACTTTCCTTCGGACCCGAAAACCTGCATTTGGATTAAAACGATTCGATCTCTGCCAAAGACTTCGTTGTTGTCATTTGCATGGGATCATTCCGGACTTCAATTATAAACATTTTTTTGGCAGCGATCGCCTGATTGAGGGCATCAACAAAAGCATCGTTGCTGGTCACACGCACAGCATCCAGTCCGAAGCTGTGTGCCAGCTGGACAAAATCAGGATTATGAAGCTCTGTCGCAATGCGACGTTCGGGATAATCCCGGGCCTGATGCATACGTATAGTTCCGTAAACGCCGTTGTTAAAAAGTATAAAGATCGGCTTGGCACCATATTTTGCAGCCGTTGCCAGTTCTTGCACCGTCATCATCGTGCCACCATCACCTGCCAACCCCACCACCGTTCTGTTTGGCATTTCCAAACTGGCTGAAATAGCTGATGGAAGGGCATATCCCATCGCCCCACTGGTTGGCGCCAGCAAGCGCCCGGGCCGCCCGTATTTGATGTAGCGCTGCGCCCATCCGCTAAAGTTTCCGGCGTCTGTTGTCACAATGGCATCTTCGGACATTTTGTCAATCAGTTGGCCATATACGAAATTCATGTCCGGCGCATAAAGGTCCCGCTTCTGTGGCAACGCACTCCATTTGGTATATTGATCGCGAAGTTTTTGCCTCCAGTCTTCGCAATTCCCGCACCCCGACAAGGCATGAATATGATCGATGAAATTATCAGGTTTGGACAATATACCCACATCCGCCCTGTAAACATGGCCATGTTCATCAATATCAGGATAAATATGTATCAGTTTTTGCCGTGCCTTTGGGACATCCAACAACGTATAGCCTTGGGATGTAATCTCACTCAGACGGGTGTTCACAGCCAAAACGATGTCCGCCTCGTCACGGATCAAACGCACCAGCTCAGGATTGGCACCCGTCCCAAGCTCGCCGATATAAACTGGTGAATTGTGGTCAAACAGGTCCTGACGTCGAAACGATGTGGCCACTGGCAATCCTTCACGCTCAGCAAAGGCCTGAAAATTATCTATGGCCTCTTCACTCCAACCGCTGCCACCTATGATACAAACGGGGCGCTTGGCCTCACGCAGGAGCTTGCAGGCATCTTCCAGATCGCGCTTGATATCAGTTTTGGCTTTGGGGGGCGTAACGATCGCCTGTTCAAAGCCTGCTGTTTCAGTCAAAACATCTTCAGGCAGGGCGATGACAACCGGTCCTTTGCGTCCGGATTGGGTCAAGCGGAAAGCCTCCGCCATAATCTCATTCATTTTGTCGGCGCTATCCACCTGAAATACG
>CAXGXG010000202.1:0-3756 GCA_964013525.1 uncultured Alphaproteobacteria bacterium
CGCGGTTGCGGCATCATTGGCATTAACCTCAACCGCATCGACGGTCTGGCCGACCTGAACGTAATCCTGACCAACGACAATCACCTGAACCGGATCAGGAAGGCCTGTCACCCATACGGCATCAGGGTTGCTGGATGTGATTTCGACCGGCTGGAAGGCAACCTTGCCCTGTGCCACATATTTGATGCCGACAGACCCGACATCATTCAATGTCAGGACAGCAGGTGTAATTCTGTGCGCCAGACGGACGGGCCCGTCCAAAACCATACGTGCGGTCAAACCATCGGCAATTTTCAAATCCGGATTGTCGACGGTCATTTCAACACGAAATGTACGGGTTGAAGGATCGGCAGTGCGGGACACAAAACTAATCTCGCCACGATGTTCGGCCCCATTGGGCAGGATCGCGCGGCCTTCTTGTCCGGTTTCGACCTGGCCGATGCGTTGTTCGGCTACAAAGCCGACAACCTTGATCGGATCCAAATCCAGAAATTCGGCAATCTGGGTGCCGACCTGAACGTAATCGCCGGCCTCGACCATACGTTGTTCCAGAACCCCGTCAAAGGGTGCACGAACGCGGGTATTGGCCAGATCCAGCTGGGCACGGTTTAGGGTCGCGCGGGCAGATTCCAGCTCGGCACGTTTTGTCGCGACCTCAACCTGCGTGCTGAAACCGCGATCCAAAAGGCGTTGCGCCGTTCGATATTCAATTTCATACTGTTTCACGCGGTTTTCTGCGCTGCGGACGGCGGCTTCGCGGTCATCAATATTGATGGTGACGATCGTGTCCCCTGCGTTCAACAAGGCGCCGTCCTGTGCCATAATTTCGGACACCTGCCCGGAAATTTCGCTGCTGATCTGGGACTGCCGGGCAGCGGCTGTCCGGCCGCTGACCTGAATCTGTTCGGGGTGGGCGATCGCACTCAGGGTTTCAACCTGAACGCGGTCCAACTGGTCCAGCGCGCCATTTTCGTCCATGGATTCTGCAGCTTCAGAATTGGATGTATTGGCCGGATCTGTATCGCTATCCCCCGTGAACCCCCCGCTGGCCATCCATAGGATGACAACAAGCGCCACGCCGGCCGCAATGATTTTTGAGCGGTGTTGTTGCCACATATCAGGTAAAATCCTTTCCGATCGAAGACTTCAGAACGCCGCGTTTGACTTCAACGACGTCACCGACGGGCAGGTTGCCCAATTGAAACGGACCATAAGACACACGAATCAGACGTGTCACCTCAACACCCAAGGCCTGCATAATATTACGCACTTCGCGGTTTTTACCCTCTTTCAGGGTGACGGATACCCACGTATTGGCGCCCGTCGATTGGTCATCTTCAAGTTTGGCATCAATGGATCGATATGTCACGCCCTCATACGTCAGGCCTTTTTTCAGGTCCTTTAATGCCTGCGGGTCAACATCGCCATGTACGCGTACGCGGTAACGGCGTTTCCACCCGGTTGAAGGGTGTTCCAAATGACGCGACAGCTCACCATTATTGGTTAAGAGCAAAAGCCCTTCGGTTGTTAAATCCAGCCGCCCGATGGATATGACGCGCGGCATTTCAGGTGGCAAGGCGTCGAATACGGTTTTTCTGTTTTTCTCGTCCGCGTGGGTGGTGACCAGCCCCGCAGGTTTGTGATACATCCACAAACGGGTTTGCGGTTTTCCGGGAATCGGTTTGCCATCGACCAGAATTTTATCATCCGGCCCTACGTTCAACGCGGGGCTATCAAGCTTTTTCCCATTGACTTTGACCCGCCCTGCGGCAATCCAGCGTTCGGCATCGCGTCTGGAACACAGCCCTGCGCGCGCCATACGTTTTGAGATGCGTTCCTGTTCGGTATCGGATGTCTGTGTTTCTTTGCTTGCCATATGATGGTGATTCCGTTTAGGTAATTGTCATGAAGAATTATATGGATGAGGCCTTAACTAAAGCTAAAGACGCATATACGCAAGGAGAAGTTCCTGTCGGATGTGTAATCGTTGAGCGTGCATCGGGACGTATTTTGGCAAAAACGGCCAATCGCAGTGAATGCGACCACGACCCGACCGCCCATGCGGAGGTCTTGGCCATACGTGCAGCCTGTGCCGCATTGGGCGATACGCGCCTGCCGGGCTGCGATATGTATGTGACGTTGGAACCCTGTACCATGTGTGCGGCCGCGATATCATTTGCCCGTATACAAAACCTGTATTTCGGGGCCTATGATCCGAAGGGCGGGGGGGTTGACCATGGCGCGCGTTTTTACCAGCAGCCAACCTGTCATCATAAACCAGATGTCTACGGTGGTATTAATGAACAGGAATGTCAGGCTTTACTGAAAACATTTTTTCAAGAGCGGCGCTGAGAGGAATTTCAGAGGCACGATAAAAGCACAAAGAAAAACCGCGCAATGTCATTCTAACACCGCGCGGCTGATTTTGCTGTGTGGCAAATCTTTTATAAGTTTAGAAGGTCTTACCCGCTTTATCAAGCAACCGCCCGGCCAAGGCCTCGGCATCATCAATGCATTTTGGGCATTCGCTGTTTTCAGAAACACGGTTCAAGCTGTTGGAAAGCGCTGTCGTGTTTAGGCTATCAAGTCCAAGGCCGTAGTTGATCAGGGTTTCAAGGTACCCTTCGGCTTGTTGGGCCATTTCCAGATTGCCGCTTTCATAAATATCCATGACCTGCATGATAATGTAATTGGCGTTAATGCTGCCTGTTCCGACACCCTGATTTAACAAGGCATTCAATTCCGTAGCTGTTTCAGCCGCTGCGTTTCCGCGGCCTGCAGCCAGTTCGGTCATAATTTTACCCGCCAGAACATCTGCAATCATTGCATAGGTTTCGTTGGGAACAACCGTGGATACACCAGGCTGACGTTGTTTTTGTCTAACCAATTCCATTTTAAGTCTCCTTATAAAGACATTAAACTCTCATTTTTATTTTTACATAAACTTACCGAAATGTCAACCTTTTGTTAATTCTTATTAAAAAAGAATGAAAATTTAAAATAATAAAACCCCCGTGAACCAGTGGCTGACGGGGGTTTTAAGGTAAAATGTTGGAATTAACCGTTGGCTACGTTTTTATAAGGCAGTGCGGTTTCGTCATCTTCGGCGCTGATTCGGCTGATAATATCATCCATACCGAAAGCTTCGTCTGCTGTTTGTGGTTTTTCTAATACGGTCTCAGACCGCGCAGATGGTTCATCTTCTTCAGATGCTTGTGGCGGGGTTTCAACCGTCTCAGATGGTGCCTGAATGGTTGTCATGCTGCCTTCAATGCGGGCGCCAGGCTGAACCTGAATGGAACCGTAGAAAAGCTCACCCTTAATACGGGCTGTTGATTGTAGAACCAGTGATTTGCTGACGGTCAGCTTGCCGTCGAATGTGCCGGAGATATCGGCTTCGGCAGCTTCCATTGTACCGTTGAAATGACCGCTTTCGCTGATGACAACTTTTTGTCCGTCCAGCATTTGCGCATCAACCTGGCCTTCAACCAAAAGGTCCGCGCAGTTTGAGATTTCACCGTTCAGGCAGACCCCTTTACCAATAACCAGTCGTCCGGCCTGACCACCGTTATTGTGCTGGTTGCCGTAAGAATCGTGGGTGTTTTCGTTATGACCGGGAATGTCACTGCGTAATCTGAAATCCATGAACGGTTTCTCCTTATCTCTATGTCTTGATCGCGTGATGGCTACATTCAACTCTATGTGTGAATATACATATTCATACGCTGATTCTGTGGATAAGTCGAGCGGATTCTG
>CAXGXG010000203.1:0-3752 GCA_964013525.1 uncultured Alphaproteobacteria bacterium
CGCGCTTAATCGTCCGGACAAAGTCAGAAGGGTACCTTGATTGCCGGCGAGGTCTATTTTCTGAATGGCAAGCGTCCTGTCTTGCACATCAATCAACGTTCGGATATCTGCTGAAGGTATGACAAGCCCTGTCTCAAATTTATTATCCCAGTTGATTGTCACATCACGAAACTGAGCCGACAGGGCGGTTGATGTTACCTTAAAATCGCGATCAATGCCGGCTTCCAGACGGCCGGAAACATTTCCATTTAATGATAACCGCTGGCTGATATTATCTGGCAAAACCTGAAGAACAGATGGTGCGTTTAAATCGTGAAATGAAACTGTCAGCCCGTTCTGGTCGGCATCCGGATTGTAATAGGTATGGACCTGAACGGGAACACTAGGCGTATCGGTTCCAACGCGCATGCCACCCGATAAAACCGCGGCAATTTGGGCATCTTGTTTCTTGAGCGCGACATCCGTATCCAAAACATAAATGTCACGCTTTAAATCGGGGTGCTGGAACAAGATGTCCGCATTTGAAATTTGAATTTCCCGCAGGTAAGAAAAAGCGGAATTGTCGTTAGCGGGCGTGGCGCCCAGCATGTCTTCCTTTATAACGTCAAGAATGTTGCTTTGGCCGATGTTTGACAACGTACCCCCTTCGCGGTTGTTGACATTAACCTGAAAGCCGCCATCTTCACCGATAAAAGCGCGAAGATTAATCTGGTGAAATGAAATTGTCGCCGGGGCCAATTGGCCATCCATCAGCGCGTCTTTTGATAATTGCATTCCGATTTTAGACACCCCGGCCAAAAGAGTGTCATCACTGCTATCAAAAATTTCGACATCTTGAAGTTCCAGTTGCAGTGGCCGCTGAATACCACCACCGGAAATGCTGACATCACGAAAATCAATTCTATAGCGCTCCAGATTGGAATTGATCGTGTCGGAAATGGCTGGCACCAAAGCCGGAAAACTGATCGGCCCACGCTCCAGGCGCAAAATAAATCCACCCCATGCCAGTAACAAAATGGCCACCAGCACAGCCACAATTTCAATGGCGATAATCAGGGTGTGTCGGCCCGATGCTTTGAGGATTCTTTTCACTTAAGCTTTAGCCCGCCATTAAGAAAAACAATAGACCTGCGCCCAGAAGTAACCTGTAGATGACAAATGGCATGAAGCCCGAGAAGCTTAACCAGCGCATCATCAGCTTGATCGCGATATAAGCAAAAACAAACGCAAAAAATGCAGCAATCAGGGCATCCAGACCCAAAATTAAATTACCTGTTTGATATAAATCCCAGACCCCTAAGGCGCCTGCCCCGCCTATTGCGGGAATACCCAGCAACAACGAAAAACGCGCTGCTTCGGTTCGTGTAAACCCCAGCAACAAGGCGGCTGTCATCGTAATGCCTGAGCGGCTGGTCCCGGGAATCAGCGCCAACATCTGTGCCAAACCGATAATCAGAGCTGTTTTCACACTTAGGGATTTTAATTCGTATTGACGTGTGCCCTTGATATCCGCAAAGCCTAGCAACAGACCGAACACAACCGTTGTGACAATGATAACCTGCACGCTGCGAATTCCATCCGGCACAATAAAATGCATGAGCGCACCAGCCAATATAACCGGGATGGATGCCAGCACAACGTAACCACCCAGACGACGATTGCGTTGCGATATATCCTGACTGTCATTCCAATTGATTGTACAGGCCTTAAGAACACCAAATACATCCTTGCGAAAATAAAGAACAACCGCAAACAATGTCCCGATATGGACGGCAACATCCATCAGCAACCCCTGATCCGCATAGCCGGTCAGGCGTGGCAGTAAAATCAGGTGGGCACTTGAACTGACAGGCAGAAATTCGGTAATTCCCTGAACAACGGCCAACAAGGCCAAATAAAAAAGCGGCATAGGGGTTTGCTTTCACATGAATACGGCAACTTTCAATTTACAATGATCGCCGGACCAAAACAATCACCCGTCACCAAATTTTTTCAATAATGCCATTTCATCTGGAGCGGTAAATAGATTGCGGGGCGTGGTGATTTATGGCATTATATATTCATCAGCGTCGTATTCTGCGGCTCTGCCTATCATGCCAGTAACAATATCAAAAAAAAGGGGATGCCATGTCCGGATTTGCGACAATCTCTGATAAATTGCAAGGATACGCCCTGTTGTGCGTCGGCCTGGCAACCGTTCTGATCGTGACATCAGGACATGTTTATACGCAGCCCGTTATGCAGGATACGACAGAAGTTGCATTTAAAGCTGAGGATTTCAACATCCAAACCGAAGTCACAGAAGTCACCGATGCGGCCTTTGTACCGGCCCCCCAACAGCTGGTCGAACCGGCGGCTGGCGCACCGAATACACCAAAAATCTTTCTATACGAAACGCAACCTGATCAGAAATAATCGCGGATTAAAAATCCAGCATTTTGTCCTGGATCATTTTTTCGGCAATCTGGACGGCGTTCAACGCAGCCCCTTTGCGCAGGTTATCAGCAACCACCCACATATTCAGAGCATTCGGGTTTGACGGATCGCGGCGTACGCGGCTGACATAAACACCTGAATCACCGGCAATCTCTGACGGGGTGACATAGCCCTCTTCCTCATCCGGTTTATCAATTACCAAAACCCCATCCATATTGCGCATGGCGGTGCGGGCAGCCTCAACGGAAACGGGCCGTTCAAATTCAACGTTCACAGCTTCTGAGTGGCCGACAAAAACAGGAACACGTACGCATGTGGCCGTTAATTCAACAGTAGGGCTTAAGATTTTTTGCGTTTCAACCCGCATTTTCCATTCTTCTTTGGTGTCATCATCCTCGACGAAAACATCAATCTGGGGGATCACGTTGAACGCAATGTTTTTTGAAAATTCTGTGCGCGTTACCGGTTGGTTCATGTAGATATGGCGAGTCTGATCAAACAGCTCATCCATCGCTTTTTTACCTGCGCCGGATACGGATTGATAGGTGGACACAACAACGCGCTTAATCGGCGCCAGTTCGCTCAACGGCTTTAAAGCCATAACCAATTGAATGGTTGAACAATTCGGGTTGGCAATAATGTTTTTCTTTTTAAAATCTTTCAGTGCATCCGGATTCACCTCTGGCACAACCAGCGGGACATCCGGGTCCATCCGCCAGTAAGACCCGTTGTCAATGACAACAGCACCCGCGGCGGCGGCCTTTGGCAGGATATCTTTGGAAACCGTACTGCCCGCAGAGGCCAGAACCAAATCGACTTTTGACCAATCAAATGTTTCTGCGGCTTCAACCTTTAGCGTCTCGTCCTCGCCGTAAGAGACCTCACGATTGGTTGAGCGCTTGGATGCCAGCGCATAAATCTTTTCCGGTTTTAAAATATCGCTCTCAGCTACGGTATTTAACAGTTCGCGCCCGACATTTCCGGTCGCACCAACAATTGCAAGCTTTAGTCCCATAGTTTACACTCTTTATTAAGGCTTCATCTTTAGTCTTGTTATAGGTGTTGCAGCCTGTTTATTCAATCTTTTTTAAATTTACGTCGGGGGCACTATTGTGACGGAAACGCAGCCACAAATAACACAAGGGTCATTAATGAACGCCCTGCCCGTGGGAATCGGCGTCATGATCAAAGGTGAAGACGGATTTGAGTTTCAAAATGCAAATATCCGCCTGCGAAAAATGTTCGGACTGTCCGAACAGGTCAGCCTGAACACGCTTTTGGGTGATGAAAATGGCAAAAAACTTAATGCCCTTTCA
>CAXGXG010000204.1:0-3734 GCA_964013525.1 uncultured Alphaproteobacteria bacterium
GTATTGGAAGCTGCTATTGCCAATGCGGAAAACAACCACAATCTGGACGTTGACCGTTTATATGTTAGTGAAGCCTATGTCGGTAAGACACTGGTTATGAAACGTTTCCGCGCGCGCGCACGTGGCCGTGCCGCTCGTATTGAAAAACCATTCAGCAATTTGACTATTATTGTCAAAGAGCGTACAGAACAAGAGAGTAAGTAAGGAGCTTTACTATGGGTCAGAAGGTTAACCCGATTGGATTACGCGTAGGTATCAACCGCACATGGGACAGCCGCTGGTTTGCCGATAAGGATTATTCCGACAAGCTTTACGAAGATCTGAAGCTGCGTGAACATATCTTTACGTCACTCAAAGCTGCTGGCATTTCACGTGTTGTGATTGAGCGCGCTGCATCGAACACGAAAGTGACGATCTATACAGCTCGCCCTGGTGTGATCATCGGCCGTAAAGGCTCTGATATTGAAAAGCTCCGCAAGGATCTGACAGAACGTATGGGCGGCGAAGTTTCGTTGAACATCGTTGAAATTCGCAAGCCTGAAATTGACGCGAAACTGGTTGCAGATGGTATTGCCCAGCAGTTGGAACGCCGCGTTTCTTTCCGCCGTGCTATGAAACGTGCGGTACAATCTGCCCTGCGCCTTGGCGCTTTGGGTATCCGTGTAAATTGTGCCGGTCGTTTGGGCGGTGCCGAAATTGCACGTACAGAATGGTATCGTGAAGGCCGTGTGCCACTTCATACCTTGCGCGCGGACATAGATTATGGTACATCGGAGGCCGAAACAACTTACGGCATCATCGGTGTTAAGGTCTGGATATTCAAAGGTGAAATCCTTGAGCATGATCCGATGGCCCGTGAGAAGCGCGAAAGCGAATCTCAGACAAAGAGAAGTTAAGAGTTAGAACATTTAAGGTTTAGAAGGAAACAGACATGTTATCGCCTAAGAAGACAAAATTCCGTAAAGCGCATAAAGGCCGGATCCGCGGCAATGCCAAAGGCGGCACAGAACTTTTGTTCGGTTCATTTGGCCTCAAAGCCCTGACACCGAATCGTGTGACAGCCCGTCAAATTGAAGCTGCGCGTCGTACGATGACACGTTATATGAAGCGTGTTGGTCGTGTGCATATTCGCATCTTCCCAGACGTTCCTGTTTCCAAGAAACCTTTGGAAGTTCGTCAAGGTAAAGGTAAAGGTTCTCCAGAATTCTGGGCAGCCCGCGTTAAGCCTGGCCGCATTATGTTCGAGCTTGAAGGTGTAACACGCGAAGTGGCTGAAGGCGCATTTGAACTTGCGTCATCCAAGCTGCCAATTAAAACAAAAATGGTTTCACGCGTAGGTGAATAAGGAAGTATAAAATGAAAGCATCAGACGTAAGATCAAAATCAGTGGACGAGCTTAAAGACGAGCTCCTTAAGCTGCGCAAAGAACAGCTAAACCTGCGTTTCCAACGTTCAACAGGTCAGCTGGAAAATGTTTCCGCTATGCGCCAGGTTCGTAAGGACATTGCGCGCGTTAAAACTGTCATGTCCGAGAAGAATGCCGGCATCGAAGTTGAAGCGCCAAAAGCAAAAAAAGAAAAGAAAACGGTAAAAAAACCGACCAAAAAGACAACAAAAGCCAAGGCGTCTGACAAAAAATCAGACTCCAAGAAAAAGAAAACGGCTTAATTAAGGATTTATAAGGAGCACTTGAAATGCCACGTCGAATACTAGAAGGTACAGTCGTTAGCGACAAGCAGGATAAAACCGTCACAGTTCGCATTACACGTCGTGTAAAAGACGACCTGTATGGTAAGTATATCACGAAATCTGCGAAATTCGCAGCGCACGATGAGGAGAACAAGCACGTAGAAGGTGATGTTGTTCGTATTGAAGAGTGCCGCCCGATTTCCAAGAACAAAAGCTGGCGCGTAATGAAGGAAGGCGAAAAGCCAACCCCGACTGCAGAAGACAAAAAGAAGAAGACTTCTGCCAAGAAAAAGCCTAAGAAGAAGGCTGATGCCAAAAAGACAACAAAAAAAGACGATAAGTAATCGTCAGGTTTAAGAAGCTTAAAGAAGGAATATTGCAATGATACAGATGCAGTCAAACATGGATGTTGCTGATAACAGTGGCGCAAAACGCGTCCAGTGTATCAAGGTTTTGGGCGGATCCCACCGCAGAACAGCCAACATCGGTGATGTTGTTGTGGTTTCTGTTAAGGATGCGATTCCACGTGGACGTGTTAAAAAAGGTGCGGTTCACCGCGCTGTTATCGTCCGCACAGCTAAGGGCATTAAACGCAAAGACGGTTCTGTAATTCGTTTTGACCGTAATGCAGCCGTTTTGATCAACCAGAATGGTGAGCCGATCGGCACACGTATCTTTGGCCCTGTTACACGCGAATTGCGCGGTAAAAACTATATGAAGATTATTTCTCTTGCGCCGGAGGTACTATAAATGACTGCCAAGAAACTAAAAATTAAAAAAGGTGATACGGTTGTTGTGACAACCGGTAAGGACAAAGGCAATTCAGGTGAAGTTCTACGCGTACTACGCGATGAAGACCGCGTGATTGTGTCCGGTATCAATGTAAAAACCAAACACAAGAAGCCAAGCCAAATGGGCCCGGGCGGTCTGGAAAAGATGGAAGCATCTATCCACATTTCAAATGTAGCGATCGCGGATCCTAAAACTGGTAAAGCCTCACGTGTCGGTTATAAGACTTTGAAAGACGGTAAGAAAACCCGTATTTCTAAAGCATCTGGCGAAACACTGGACTAAAGAGTTAGAAAATGACAGCGACAGCAAGATTACACAAACTATATAATGACAAGCTGAAGAGTGAACTTAAAGACACTCTATCATGCGATAACGTCATGGAAATTCCACGCCTGGAAAAAATTGTTATCAATATGGGCGTAGGTGAAACCACACAAGACAGCAAAAAGATCAATGGCGCTGTTGAGGATATGACACGTATTACAGGTCAAAAACCTGTTGTTACACGTGCCAAGAAATCTATTGCCCAGTTTAAAGTTCGCGAAGGCATGCCGATTGGCTGTAAAGTGACTTTGCGTGGCGCGCGTATGTATGAATTCCTGGATCGCTTGGTCAATATAGCGATGCCACGTATTCGTGACTTCCGCGGGATTTCACCAAAAAGCTTTGATGGCCGTGGTAACTATGCCCTGGGAATTAAAGAACAAATCATCTTCCCAGAGATCGAATACGACAAGGTTGATAAAGTTCGCGGTATGGACATTATTATTTGTACAACAGCAAAAACAGATGAACAGGCATTGGCCCTTTTAAAAGGTTTCAACATGCCGTTCAAAAAGAAATAAAACCGGAGGCATTTAAGAATGGCTAAGAAAAGCGCAGTAGAGAAGAACAAACGCCGTAAGCGTCTTGTAAAAAAGTACGCAGGTAAGCGCGCGCGTCTTCAAGAAATCGCAAACAATAAAGATCTGCCCAAGAGCGAGCAGATTGAAGCCCGCTTGAAGCTGGCGGAACTGCCCCGCAATTCCAGCCCGACACGCGTTGTCAACCGCTGCAACCTTACAGGTCGTCCACGCGGTTACTACCGTAAATTTGGTTTATCTCGTATTGCGCTTCGCGACTTGGCATCAGTTGGTATGATCCCCGGCGTGACGAAATCGAGCTGGTAAGAAATTTTAAGAGGAAAGGAATTTAAAAATGGTCATGACAGATCCTCTTGGTGATATGTTAACACGCATCCGTAACGGTCAACG
>CAXGXG010000205.1:0-3730 GCA_964013525.1 uncultured Alphaproteobacteria bacterium
CATTGGGTGTATCTATTTCACCTGAGCAAGCAGAAGCCATTGCTGCGGCCGGTGTGGCCATTGTGGGCGCTATCCTGACCTTTACCAAAGAGAAGAAATGATAGAGGCGGTTATTACCGGGGCCGGAAAAGCCATACTTATAGCAGTATGCGCCTTTCTGGCTTTTCTATGGGCCATAAATCACGGAAAGAGCGACGGTAAAACGGAGCAGGAGGCAGAACACAATGAAGATATGTTGCAGGCCGTCAAAGACGCCAATTCTATCCGCGATAAGCTTAAGTCTGATGCTGGTTATGCTAAGCGGGTGCGCGACAAATACAGCCGGTGATTTTTGTCTGATTTACAAGCCAGTTTATACGAGCGATCTGGATACAGAAGAGACTCGCGATCAGGCGGATCAAAACAATGCAGTCTATCAGGAACTATGCGATTGAATATATTCCTTTGCGGCTTGCTGGAAGAACCCCGAACGCGTAAAGCCCTTATCGCTGATATATCGCTCAATACGGTTTAATTCGGTTTGTTTCATGGTGATGTTTACCCGGGCTATACTATCATTAACATCTACGCCGATAATAAGAAACGTGTAGGCGCCCTTATTTTCCGAGGAAATATCATTAAAGGCAGTGGGGCGGGGTATTTCCTCACCATCTTCTAACAAGCCCTCTATATGAAATTCCAGAGCTTCTTTAGCCATATGGTAGGCCTCCTCCAATGTTCCTCCTGCGGTTACGCATCTGGGAAAATCAGGAAAGCTAACACCGTAGTCGGTACCGTCCTCTTTATCAATTACTGCAACGTAATCCATGTTGTTTTCCTTTGGTTAGGCGAGGCTTAGAATTTAAGCCCCGATTGTTTTTCTATACTTTTGGCCGTTCCTCATCTTATATGTGTATTTTTACACATTAATACACACCAATCAACATTAAACGCACACTATTACACACTTTTTAGTAATATATTGAGGCGTGCCTGTCGTACTTTTCAGAAATGAGCGCAACCAGATCTATTTTATTACTTTGGGCCGTATGTAATGCGATTTTAAGGACCCGGTGTAGGCTTCCAAGGTGCTTTACCTTAGATTGCAGGTGTTCTTCATTGAAAAGCACTACGGGGCGTATATAGGCGTTCTCGCGGTCAAATAGAACTTGAATATGGCTACAACCTATCTCGTCTTTGGGATGGAATTTTTCTACACGAATCATAGCCTGTTCACCATTTGTTCTTTGGCTATCATTGTTGTTTTATTATGGCAGAGTCAAGATGCTTTGAATGCAAAACTTTCTATTGCGCGTAGTTTCTCAGCTAGAGTAGGGGCGCCATATGCTGGCCGGCGATACTTATGCCCCATAAGCTCGCATTGCAGCCTTTCATCAATGCCATGCTGTCTTAGCAGGTCTTGAAAGGTGTGTCTGAGTGAATACAGTGTGTGCCGCGGTGTAGGGCGCAGCTCATTACGTTCTAGGTACTTACTCACACAAGCCGATAGTGAATCTGACTTCCTTTTATATTTTATAAGGCCTTGTGGGTATTGTTGAAAAGCCCACAGCGTCACACCAGTTAAAGGTATATCCCTTTCGCTAGTGCTCGTTTTGAGCTGAAGGTCATCTTTAGGGGCAATTTTGACGTATGGTATCTCTGCATCCAGATAAATATCTTCAGCATCTAAACCGCAGATTTCTGATGGCCGCATTCCAGTGTTCGCCATCATAGCGATAACAGCCCAAGCCTCATCATTTAAGCCTTGTAAGTTTGACCTGTCCAATAGCTTGTTTTGGACAAAATCCGGTTGGAAGGCAGGGCGGGGTGCTTCTTTTTCATCGATTAAGAGATCGTCAAATAGCTTCTTAATCGGTAAGCCCAGTTGCAGATGCTTTTCAATGGTTTTGAGTGTAACCTTTACACGCATGATCTGTTGATTGACTGTATGCGCCTTGATATCGCCGTTTACATGCCTGGCAACATGATAGCCCCTAAATTTAAGCATGTCGGATCTGTCTACATCCAAATACTGTTTGTTACCCACAATCTTAATAAAGCTCTTAAATGCGGTTTCCCTTGGGGTTTTCCACCTTCTAATCTGGGCCTCGCTCTTTCCTACTCGCATTTCTTGGGTAAAATCAATAAAACGCTCAAAGCATTCGTTAAGGTATAGTCCGGGTTCTTCTATGCCCCCTAATAAAGCTTGAACCTTACCTTTTGTTCGTGAAGGCTCTTGATCGACAAGTTTTGAAAGTCTTGCCATGATCTCTTCTGGACCTGTTTCCGCTATCTGTGCAGCGGGCATATAGCTAAAGCCATGCATTTTGGCGATCTTGACTGCCCGGCGATACTTTTCTTCTTTGCCCTTGCCCCCATTTACGGACAGATCATCCCAAAACCCTTCAAGCTGTGTGTTAAGCTGTGCGGCTTTCTTGATAGCGGTCGCCTCGTCACTGGTCTTTAAAGATAGGAATATAACTTCGCGACCATCAATATCGCGGATGTGGCTAGGTACTCTGCGCCTGTAATAGTAGGTGCCGTTTTTGCGTTTTTTCAAATAGCCTGTCATGTGGTCTGTGTATCAAATTGTGTATCAAATTGTGTATCATATTCGGAAATATTGCAAAAACAAAAAAACAAGGGCTTACGCTATGGAACGTAAACCCTTGAAAAAATGGACTTTTTTTATGTTATTGGGGTTTTTTTGTGGTGCCGGAGAGGTGATTTGAACACCCGACCTTTGCTTTACGAAAGCACTGCTCTACCCCTGAGCTACTCCGGCAACACTGATATATTTATCGCATTCGATGATAGACTTCAAGCGCGAAGTCTATTTACATAATGCACTTGCTGTGGTATGATCTGTCCGTTCTTTTATGCAAGTTGGGGGTTGCCAATATGTCCGATCTACAAGTTCTGGAACTGCTTGAAAATACCAAGGGGCGCGATTTTACTGTCGGGGATATCCATGGTTGTTTTGACCGTCTGGATGAGGCTTTGGCCGCGGCAAATTTTAACCCGCAAACCGACCGTCTGATCAGCGTTGGTGATCTGGTCAATCGCGGTGCACATTCCATTCGCTGTCTGGAATACCTGCAACAGCCATGGTTTTATGCCGTTGCCGGCAATCATGAGGATATGGTCATCGAAAACATTCGCGATGACGGCAGTTTGTTTTTCGGTGATGTCGATAAACATATGAAATGGCTGCGCGGGTTGGATAATGACACGCGCAAATTGATTAAGGCGGCCTTTCAGGTTTTGCCAACCGCCATTCAGGTGGAGACGAAAGAGGGGCCGATGGCCTTTGTTCATGCCAACATCCCGCCGGGGATGGATTGGCCATCCTTTCGTGAGAAACTGGAAGCTGGTGACCACAAAACCCAGAAGAGCGCAAAGTGGAGCCGCAAGCGTATCAAGGGCAACTTTAATGAACAGGTGGCGGGCATCTCACGCGTTTATTTCGGCCATACCAAAATGGTTTCCGGTGCGCGCAAGCTTGGAAACTGCTTTTACATTGATACGGGCGCTGTCTATGGCGAGCGCGCCGGCAATGCGAAAAAGGGCTTTATGACCCTGATTGATATTACGGCACCCGCGCGCAAAATTGCCAGAAAGCCTTTGTTCAAAAAATCAACCCGTCTGGTTTGCTGATCAATTCTGATCGCGCAGGAAAACAAGCGTTTTATCATCTGATGCCTGGGGCTGGAACTGATAGCCGCCCATATCAAATGATTTGAGCGCTTCG
>CAXGXG010000206.1:0-3722 GCA_964013525.1 uncultured Alphaproteobacteria bacterium
TGCCCCCATTGTTGCAAAATTTACAAAGGGTGGTCATACACCAAACGGTCCCCGCCCGGGATCAAAAGCGCCATAACATCTTTGTCCTCTTTCTTTAAATTGCTTATCTGAAATAAGCGGTAAAAAACTTGACGCAGCCACCATAGTTGCGTTATGTTAAAGGCTATTCAAAGGATTTTAAATGGCTGGAAAACCACTTGCTGACATCACAATTTGGGATATTCCTAATCTTCCCACTTTAAAGAACAGTGACCGCTTATGGTGGCGCGATCATGGGCAGCATGAGAAAAAGGTCCCGGACCTTTTGGCAAAACTGGTTGCTAAAAAAGAGATTGCCAGAGTTGTCAGAACGCTGGAAGAAAAACATCAAGACCTCTATAACATCTATGGTTCTGCTACGTTTTGCTCACCGGGCATGTTCAAAACGTCAGGTACGCTCAGCTGGATTATGCGAAAATATCTGGATGGTCAGGACCTCAAGGTTGCTTTGACCGCTCTTTATGCGGTGGGATACACCCAATATGGGGATGTCAACCTTGAGGAGTTTTCAGCGGATGATGACGGGGAACACCTGCGGGTTATGGCAGGACTTTCCCCTCTAAGCACTCTCGGTTCAATCTTTGCGTTAAGCGGTGATAAGGCGCTCTGCCGCGAAGCTTTGAGGAAGGTAGGCCCCAGTCAAAAAATGGTGGAGAAGATTGTCTTTGAATGGGATGATTTCGACCTATTAAAACTGGCATTGGAGGTCACCCCGGTCGTGGCCGATAACAGCTTTTACAAGCGCGCCCTGGACGAATGCAGCGCAGAGGTTTTCGATCTGCTATGCCGCACAAAATTCAAACATGAACAGAAATATGAGAAGATGACGCCCGCGCCGACGGCGGACGACTATATTGAACGCTATATCGCGAACAAACCATCAAAACCAAGACAGGCAAAAAAGCCCGATCCCTCGCACCGTTCCCAGATAAAAGCCCCCGCATTGGGGCACAATTCGCCATGGGAAAAGCATGAGGAAACGGCCATTTACCGCGCGCACCCAACGGACCGCCATGGCACGCGTCTGGTTGATTTGTTTGATTTTGCCGCTAAACGGGTTTTAAGGTATCAGCAGATGTCGGACGGACGAATGCATTCTTTGAATGACTGGCGTTTTCGTGACTATGATTGCAGCGCGCATCTGGAAGAAGCCGCCGAAATGCTGAAAAGCCAAGGTGGCAACCCGGATAAATTTACGGTGAAAAGGCCTACGAAAACAGCGCGCCGTGCACAACCCGCGCCGGATCAATTATAATCCTGATAGCTCACGAATATAGCTATCAATAACCTCAATATCTTCTGGTCGCGACAGGCTGTGGTTTCCGCCTTCAATCATATGGATTAGAACATCCTCGGATGTTAATGCCTTTTTGGTGCGCTCAGGCTTGTCACTTTCCACCGCCTCATCTTCAGTCCCCTGAATCAGGCGGACAGGCCCTGTAAAATCAATGTCACCCGTTAACAGTACATGCTCTTTACCATCCTCGATCAGCGCGCGTGTAATGGGGTAGGGGTGTTCATATCCTGATGGGACATAGGTGATTCCATTTTCGCCCAATTCCTGTTTTTGAATGTCAGTAAAAGCGCTCTCAAAATGCTCCGTCACAAAATCGGGGGCTGCGGCAATGCCGATCAGGCCCTGAACACGCTCCGGATATCTTAACGCCAGTAAAAGAGCCATCCACCCACCCATAGAAGAACCGACCACAATTTGCGGCCCTTTAGTCAGCTCTTCAAAAACGGCATAGGTATCTTCGGCCCATTTGCCGATGGTGCCGTCTGTAAATTGATCGCCGGACTGACCGTGACCACTGTAATCAAAACGAACATAGGCCTGGCCGCGGGATTTGCAGAGGTCTTCAAATGCTGTGGCCTTGCTGCCGGTCATATCAGACATAAAACCCCCACAAAATATGACGCCGGGTAAATCACCTTTAACTGCGGGTGTTTGATGATATGCGATTTTACGGTTTTGGGGTGTTTTTAAAAATGCGGTCATGTCTTTGATCCTTGTCGGTTCGGATAAAAAAAGGCACCTGAAAAGGTGCCTTGATCTTAACGTTTGCCTGTCACAGTGACAAGATCACGTAAAATATTAGTCGAAATAGTTACGCTTTGGGCGGTCGGCTTTGCGCTTTAGTTTATCCTGCATATCCTTGGACACTGTGCGTTTTGTCGCGGGACGATTGCCGTTTGCTGGACGCGGGTTGTTTTCAACGTTGTCAACAATGGCTTTAAAAGCAGCGGCTAAACCACCTGCGGCAGCTGTGCCCAAGATAAACAGGCCCAAAACCTTACCGGCATCCGGCTGGTTGTTTGTGTTTTTCTTGCTGTTATCGTTATCGGCTTTTGGCTTCTTTGGATCGTTGCTCATAGCTTGTCCTTTGTTTTAAATGAATTTTTGCTGTGATTCGTTTATAGCAGAATTGCCGATCAATGCCAAGGTCAATTTATGTAAATGTGCTTTTGCCTTATTTTTTCCTCAATTCACCTATATACTGAAATCATGAAAATGAATGCTCATGGAAATGCTCTTTTGATGATCTTGGTGGCGATTGTGTTGATGGCCGCACTCACCTTTGCCGCTATGGAGACCAGCAGCGAAACAGGGGGCGACACCAACCCTGAAGAAACCAAACTGGCAACAACCGCCCTTCTTCAATATACGGCAGGTATTAAACGTAGTTTCACAAGGCTAAAAGCTTTGGAAAACTATAAATGGTATGAAATTGATTACGGAGCGGGCAATACCGCTTGTACATCAAACCGTTGTAAACTGTTTGATGACGAGGGTGGGCGTGCCCAAGCGTTGAGTGAGGTGCCGGAAAGAGCGGTGGGACATACTAATTCCGCTAGTGCGCTTATTCGTTTTATTCAGGTCGATGGGGTCGGGTCGGATGATCCTGAATTGGCGATATTAATCCCGGGGCTAAGTGATGAGGTATGCAAAGCCATTAATCGCGAAATGGGTGTCGTAACCACGCGCGCAATGGGGATACCAACGGGATATGCTGAAAGCGGCGGTACGGGCCCACACGACTTGAATTTGGCCGCACTTGATTCCGCAGACCTCATGAATACGACCGCCAGTACAAATCCGGCAGATTACCGCATCGAACACGTGGGGACTGGCGAAGGGGCCGAGCTTTCGGGTCATCACACTTTTTGCTATTGCAATGTGAATGATGCCAACACGTGTAATGAATCTCAACCTTGGAATATTCGTTTCTGGCATGTCTTAGAGGCACGGTAATGAGAAAAAACATCAACGGAAATGCGCTGTTTTTAATCCTGATGGCGGTGGCGTTGTTTGCCGCGCTTTCTTATGCTGTGACCAATTCCGGTCGCGGCGGCGGCGGTATTGACCGTGAACAGGCGCAAATCGCAGCGGCAGAGGTCGTGCAATACGGACAACTCTTCAATACGGCTGTTCAAAGGCTTAAAGTTTCAAACGGTTGTCGAAATGAACAAATATCGTTCGAGGGTAGCGACGTGATTATCAGAGGCGATGGGTCCGATTACAATGTTGTGAATCCAAACGCGCCGATGGATGAGAGCTGCCACATTTTTAGCGCAAACGGGGGGAGTGTTCCGGGTCAGTTTTTGCCTGAAAATGCATCTTTGCCATTTGAAACTGTCAGCCCTGCTTGGCTTCACTCGCGGGCTATACTTCCAACAATACA
>CAXGXG010000207.1:0-3693 GCA_964013525.1 uncultured Alphaproteobacteria bacterium
TGTCACCAAATGTAAAGACAACAGCACTGATGCCGACAGCAATACCGGCGGCAATCAATCCATATTCAATTGCGGTTGCGCCGTCTGTATCTAATTTATAAGCGTGTATTTTTGCGATTACTTTTTTCATGTTTTTTTCCTCTTCTCATTAATCATTTCGGTAAAGCCCCGATATATTCAGAATATCTCAGCACAGTTAACAATCCGTTAAAAATGAGTGTTTTACTTGGATTTTTAAAGTAGTAGTTTTCTTTTATTATAATAAAAAGCGAATATAATTTGTTTTTTACTTTATCTGTATTTAGCTAAATTTTTATTCAAATTGCTGCAAAAAACTTGCATAAACCGCGGTATTATGTTAACTTTCTGCATCGATTTACATGAAAAGAGTTGCTATGTCACAAGATCATTCAAACTATCGCGCGCGGCATGCCCCGTTTTATTGCCGGACAGTCGAAATGTCCCCTATTGAAAACCAGGACTTGCCGGACATACTTCAAGTTACCAAATTCTTTGCCGCATACATTGCTGAAGGCAAACGATCCTGGACAGTACAGGAAGTGCGCCTCGATTCAGAAAAAGGCCAAGTTCAAAATGTTTATCATTCCAAATGGGAAAATCTGACCTTTTTTAAAGCTATGCAGCGCTTGGCATTTGAAGAGCGCGCGTGTTTAAAAGGTTCGGATGATGAACCGGCAACCCACACAGCGACCGGCCCGACCCCTGATGAAATGCAGCACATGCACTACGGCAATTATATGGAGCGCGAAGGCTTGCTGCGCGATATTCACGGGAATGTTCGCGTACGTCCACACAATTTGGCCCTGCCTGAAAACACAGTTTTTAACGAAACCGATATTGCACGCGCGAATGCAGCCTGGGCCGAAAAAGATGTCAGCGCGCATACGTCACCCCTTGCCGCCCTGCCGGGAATGGATTTGATTGATTTGTTTGCAAGCGCGGCCAACGCCCCCGCGCCATTGGATGCAGATGCACTGCAGCAAGCGCACGAGCGCATTGAAGTGCTGAACAAATTCATGCACGCATTAAAACAATCCATGCTTGCACAAAAAGAATATGTAGAAACATTCCGCCAACTTAACAAAGGCCCCTTAATCAGCAAGGCGCGCGAAACCATCGAGGAAGCCATCAAGATTGCAGAAAAGGATTTTTCAAAGGTTTCAATGCCCTACGGTCAGGAGCTGCACGATTTCACCGTTAAACGCCACATAGAGTTGATCCTGCTGCACACGACCGCGCTCAAGACGATTTACAACGAAGATCTTTTCGAAAGCGGCCCTAACCTTTATTCCGTTAAAGATCAAAAGAAAGACAACCTTAAAACACGCAAAGCTTATATACGGGACGCACAAAAGCTTATGCGCAGCTTAAATATGCCGGCAGACAAGGTTGATATGTTTGAAGATTTGGCCATGACAACTGAGCCGACGCTCTCCCCTTGGCTGGAATGGATTGCCAAAGACTATGATGAACGCAAGCGCGAGTTTTTGGACGCCGCAAAAAACAACTACTATCTGCGAGAAGATGAAATCATCCCTAAAATGATCCGTCAGAATTCCGAAGATAAGGCGACCCTTGCCGCAAACCCACCTATTCAGGAAGCGCCCAAGAAAAAGAAAAGCGAATTCCGAGGCGGATTTACCGCCATTTAACGCGGCCGGTTATTCAGCCTTTTTGTGCGGGCATAGGCATTGATTCTTTCAATATCCACTTCACGAATATAGTCTAGCGCCTTGTAATGTGGTATTTTTCGGTATTCCCGAAGGACATGACCTGCGAATTTTTCATCCATGTGCCAGTTTTTCTTGGAAACGCCGTAAATGTTGACTGGTGCGATCATGGCTTTGACCTCAGGCCAGTTTCGCTTGATTGTCATCAAGAAACGACGTGATGCCGTGATATTACCTACGGCAATAACCGAGCGCACATTTCCCAACCCCAGTTTGCGGCCGGCCAGAATCCGGCTGAAAATTACATTTTCGCCGCTGTTGCGGGCTTGGTTTTCAACCAATATTTTTTCAGCAGGAACACCCAGTTGCTTAAGCCTAAGCGAGATATCTTCGGCCTCTGTTTTTGGAAAGCGCCCCTTGAAGCCGCCAGAAACAATAACGGTTTTTACCAGTCCTTTGTGGTAAAGGCCGGCCATTCGAACCGCTAAGGCCTCACGGCTGTTGCTTCCGAATACGATTCCGACATCCGCCGGTGCCAATTCTGTCTCTACCAGCAGATAACGCGTAACAGCACGCCGAAACTGTTCAGAAAGCCGCTGGCTCAAATGCGGTTTTTTCTTCTCTTCCATAACGCAATTCTAGCGTGAAGATACTGATATGTCACGTTTTTTGTAAACGGCTCAATCGGTTTTGGTTTTCTTCAACCTCTTTTTGGATATAGGCTTTGCCGACATTCATAGCCTTTGCCATTGTGGAAAGGAGCTTTAATTTATCCCGCCGCGTTTCATTGCTCTGCCCCTCCTCACCCTGATAACAATAAAATGGACAGGATGGCCCCACCATTGTCCGGCGCAATCCCACCTGATTAACCGATCGCTCCACCAGACGCAATTGCGCTGACAAAGGCGTCACATCAGAATTGTGGCCATCTAAAATACCCAGTGACAGGACTTTTCCCCAGTCGTTATCTAAAACCTGGGTATATTGCTCTGGCTCGGATATCAGGTCGAAATGAACGGCCGTGACAGGTAGCATCATGACGCGCCGCAAGTTATCACCCAAACCGCCGGAATATGTTGTTAAACAGGTTTTGACATCCAGCCCCTTCAAAAGCTCGGTATAAAACACCTCAGCCAATTTTGTGACATCGCGTTTTTGCGGGCGTGTAAAGCAAGGCTCATCAAACTGTATCCATTCCGCCCCCTTTTCAATCAAAATTTCAATCACACGGCGATACGCCGGCAAAAGCGCGCTCCACATGCCCAGCGCATTTTCCGAACCCTCACTAATGGATGAAAAATCCATAAACGTGATAGGGCCGACCAATACGGGTCGCGTTATAAGCCCTTCGGATTTGGCCTTTTCAAAATCCTCAATCACTTCGGTTTCTGAAACTTGAAACGTTTGGCCTGACGTCATCACCGGGGTGGCGAAATCGATATCCATTTGATACCACTTCCGTTTCGGTAACGACTTTTTATAATAATCAACCAAGCGTCGGCCCGGATCTTTTTCACCAATTCCCAGCAGGCCTGCCGTATTATAAACAGGATCCGTTAAAACCACATCATTACTTGGGATATGATGGATGCCATGTTCGCGCTGGACATTCCAGCTGATGTGTTGCTGAGCTGTGCGCTCATTCAGCAGTTCTTCAATAGTAATGCGGCTATTTTGCCATGCATTCAGCAGACCAGAAATGTCATCAGGATGAAAAAAGCCACATGTCGTGGAAATCAGCATAAACCCTCGTGCGGAATGGTTGGTATTTTCGATGTTGGACGGCAAATCAAAAGAAAGTCCCTTGTCAGCCACCCCACTTGCGCATACTTTAATTTATAGGATATCACATTGAAACAAAAGAGGTTCTGACATGGGCGAAATTTTAACTGATCCGGCAACCGGTGGTGATCTGTTTGAAAACCCGATGGGTACGGACGGATTTGAATTTGTCGAATATGCACACCCCGAACCTGAAAAACTGCGCCAATTGTTCGAAAAT
>CAXGXG010000208.1:0-3692 GCA_964013525.1 uncultured Alphaproteobacteria bacterium
AAAGATAGTTCAGGTTGCCGGATCCGAACAACCCCTCCGTCACGCCGTCCAGATCCTCCGCATAATATTGGTCCGCATCAAGTTTGCGCGTAACCGTTAGCGGTGCCAAAAGCATATCTGTTTGATCTGCGACAATGTTCGTATTTCCATCCTGCGAATCCATAGCATGATTCCCTTCCCGTCTTTAGTGTACATTTTTATTATAACACGTAAGGGTTGCACAATTATAAATTGTGTGTTTCTATTTTGTGTCTATTTTATTTCACTATAAGAAAGCGAAATTTACTTTATGAATATTTTACTGGAAAACCCCTGCCCCGATACGCAAAAAACCTTTGTAAATGCAGGGAATACTCTGGGTGTACAAATCAAAACCACTTACAACCGCATTCAAACATTGGCCATTGTCAAAGCTGAAAACATTCAGGCCATGATCATTTGTCGGGATGCAGAATCGCAGGCCACGCCGGATGCGAATACCACTTTAAAGCGAATCGTCTCTTGCCCCGTTTTGATCCTCTCTACAGATAATGCACCCCTGTTAAACAATGAAAACAATTCCATTACTTTGGGCGTAGATGGCATTCTCCCAAACAGCATGGACGCAAATTTTATCGTGACAGCTTTAAGGGCGTATCTTACCTCCACCCAAAAACAAAATGCACCGAACGTGACCAAGCTTGTGTCTTCTTTTCCCAAAGAAGGGGATTATAATTTTGATAATTTTTTATTAAACCCTGCACAGTTTCGACTGCATACGCAAAACGGGCGTGCGATAAAATTACCGCTGACCGAGTTTTTGTTGCTGGAATGGTTTGTTCGCCACCCACGCCATACTTTTCGTCGTTATGAATTGTGTGAGATGCTGAAAACGCACGGCTTTACACCCAGCGAACCCGCTATAAATACCAAGGTTTTACGCCTTCGCAAAAAAATGAAACCCCACGCAAACAACCCTGCTTTCATTCGTACCGTCCATGGCGTTGGCTATATTTGTGATACCGATGTAGAGCTGTGCAATGTAAAACCCTTATCCGAAAAGCGGGAGGGATAATCATGAAGCTATATTTTTATCAAGTTGGCAGTCGGGCAAATACAAAACCGCACTTTGGTATCATGTCTCTATGCCTTGGTCTGATGCTTTGTTTTTTGATGCCACGTCCGGCTGGCGCGGATCGGGTCATGACGTTATCTGACGCATTGCAATCAACCCTAGCGTCTGACCCGGGAATTCAGGCCGCGCGCGAACGCCAACGTGAAGCGGAAACGCTTGAAGATTTGGCGCTCGCAAACTGGCGTCCATCTATCAGTGCCCGCGCCGGTCTTTTTACAAGCGTGATAGACGGCAGTAACTTTTCCGGCCGGGCCGACGGTACAACGACCAAGGAAGTTGGTTTGGGCATCAATCAGCCTCTCTATCGTGGTGGTCAGTCCCTTTCAGAATTAAACAGCGCCCGTGCGCTCATAACAGCTGAAAAATGGCGGGCTTACGCTTTTCAACAGGACCGCCTTTTGGAAACGGGACTGGCTTATGCGGCAGCTCTTCGCGACCGTCATATTTATAACTTCAAAAAAGAGATTCTGAGCAACATTCAAAAGGATGCGGAAATGATAGCGGACCAGGTTCGCCTGGGGATGCGCCCGGCATCCGACCTGAACAGCGTCAGGGCTGAACGCGCGCGTCAGATTGCACTGTCGCAGCAGAGTCTGCTGTCCCTGAAACGTCAGGAAACCAGACTCCGGGCTTTGAGCGGAATAGTGATGGATGTTGCCTTACAAAACCCTGACCTCAGCTCGTTGCTCTCAAGTGTAGCGGGCATGCATGATTCAACCGCGATCCACCAAAACCCCGAGATTTTAGCGGCGCGTGCACGTGAAGAGGCTGCTAAATCTGATGCTGAAGCCGCACGCCGGCGCCAATACCCACAGCTGTCTGCCTATGCTGATTACAACCATCAGACAGATCCTCAACCCGGTATTATTGACAGAACCGGTGTCGCCACCTTTGGCGTGAATGCCAGCATAGACCTTTATCAGGGTGGCGCACAGCGCGCGCGGATCACAAGGGCCGAACGCGCTGCCCGTCGTAACAGGTTGGAAAGCATGGACCAGGAACAATTCATCACAGGCGTTTTAAATGAAAACAAATCCGTTTACACAACGGCTTTGGCCGAGATGGCCGCGCGACAGGAGGAGGTCAATGTGCGCAGACGTGAAATTGATTCAACATTAGAACGGATTCAATTGGGCGCCATCACCCCCGCCCTGTTATTTGATCAGCGGCAGGATCTGTTGACCGCAAAAATCGGATTTGCGCAGGCAGAGTTTCAAAAAAACAGCCGCTATTTTACGAATTTTGCACGCAACAGGTTTCAATCTGGCTGATGTTGGCAGACATTCACCGGCCAAGAACCTACCCGTGACGCAATGAACGGAATAGAAGCGCCCACATTCGCCATTGAAATATAAGTGTTGTTTTGAGCCAGCCTTGGTGTCGATACCGATCGGCGGAGGTGATTAAGGTGCTTTGTACAGGGCATATTTTGACACCGTTTTTTTTCGCCTTTCTTATGAGCAGCATGTCCTCCCCATAGGGGGCGGTTTCATCATATCCGCCCAGATCGTGAAAAACTTCAGCGGGAAAGGCCAGCCCTTGGTCACCGTATGGCAGCTTAAAGATATGGCTGCGCAGGTTCGCCCCAACAGCGTTCATCCGCACAGGGCCGCGCGCATCAAATTTCAGGTTAAAATAATGGATTGCATTCGGGTGCGTTTTGACAGCGCGGACCAATGCCAAAATATTCTCCTCCGATAAAGATGTATCGCCATGCAAAAACCATAAAGTCGTGCCCGCCGCGCGCGAGGCTCCGATGTTCATATTTTCCGCACGTCCGCCACGATTTATAATAAGGACATTTAAAAAATGCCGCTGCAAAAGCGTTTTAAGTTCTGAATTTATGTTTACGCCGGGGCGCAACGGGATGATTACACTGATGTTTTCAATCATCGGATTAGCATGGTAACAATCAACCCCGAACGCAAGCGAAATCAATCTTCGGCATAGATATAGAGATTATCAAGACAGGTTTTCACCAAACGAAATTCAGTTTTTATATCCTGCAAAATCACATTGCGCGCCCCGCAATCGGTTTCAATAGGTATCTGTTGTGCATCAGCACATATTGTACACAGCTTTTCTGCACCTATAAATCCGCTGGAGCCTTTTAACTTATGCGACTGTTCGACCCACATGGTGTGATCATCGGTTCTGATAGATTCTTTCAAACCGGCAATAACATCGTGGGCTGTCTGATAGAAATTGTCGACAATCTCCCGTTCAAAGGCGATATCGCCATCGGAATAATCCTTTAAGATTGTCAAGTTCACACGGTCTTTGTCATTTTCATTGTCGGTATCTCTATGGGCCGTTTCTGTTGAACTGCCTTTCTCATGCCCTTGGTCTGGGCGGGCAAAAAGGCTTCGAATAACAAAATCGAATTTCTCTTTATCAATAGGCTTGCTGATATAATCATCCATACCGGCGTCCAGACAGTTTTCCCGGGTTCCCAACATCGCATCCGCTGTAATGGCAAGTATCGGGACGTGGGTTTTGCCGTCCTCCACTTCCCGTATGCGTCGGGTTGCTTCATACCCGTTCATTTCCGGCATATGGCAATCCATAAGGACCAAAT
>CAXGXG010000209.1:0-3688 GCA_964013525.1 uncultured Alphaproteobacteria bacterium
AGAGGTTACAAGAATCCGCCGTGCAAGAATCTGTATCCGAAAAAGCCACAAAGAACGGATCGTGCATGTCAATTTGCTCAAGCGTTAGATCCTTGGTCAAAAGAAAACGTTGTAACGATTCGCGGGTGCGGGACATGATTTGTAAGGCTTGGGAGGTGACGAGGCTGACCTCCTCCGCATCCATGGAATATTCCTGATTGCGGGTCATTACCGTTAATGACAGGATCGCCGCCAATGCGATGGCGGCAAACATAACGAAAATGACACTGCCTTGATTATCTTTCATACCTTAACAGTCTAGACCACAAAGCCGGCAAAATTAAGGCTTAAGTTTCTTTGAGTCGTGAACGGTGAAGCTCGCCCGCCTCATCCAGTGCCGGATAGCTGACCATGGTCAGATAGCTTTGAATACGGCGGAGGTCGCGGAAAATATCCAAATGCATGCTGGAAGTCGAAACGGTTTCAGAAACCCCCTCGCGCAGGCGACGCATGTGTTTTTGCGATGTCTGAACCTCAAGGTCCTGAAGTTTCATTTTGCCGTGGAACAGCTGTCGGGCCATTTTAATGTCATTCGTCATGAAAACATGCTGCGCCAATGTCAGGTTCTCGATCACGACGTGGTAGGCTTCGGAAATTTCATGAAACCCTTCGTTTGAAAAGCTGAGCTGTTTGCGGATTTTTTTGTCACACAGCTCCAACAGGCTTTTATCCAGAATGTCGCCGATATGTTCAAGGTTGGTTGCAAAACCCAAAATCTGCTGAAGGCGCTGGCTTTCATTTTCAGACAGGCTTTCATTTGTAATACGCGCCAGATATTTCTTTACGGCATCATACAAACGGTCGACACGGTTGTCCTGTTTGGCAATTTTACGCATCAGGTTTGGATCATCATTGCGAAGAACCTCAAGCGTATCATTCAGCATACGCGAGACCGTATCAGAAATACGCAGGGTTTCACGCTCAGCACTGGCCAGGGCGGCCTGCGGCGTATCAAGCGCGGAGTAATCCAGATAGCGCGGCTGGTCGCGATCTTCCTGACCTGCACTGTCGGGCAAAATGCGTTCCGCCATGCGGTTGACCATACCGATCAGCGGCAGGAATAAAATTGCCAAAGCGACATTAAAGACCGTGTGGAAATTCACAACAATACGTGCCGGGTCTGATGAAAATTCAGACAGGTAGGGCAGAAGAATATTGATAAACGGCAGGATCAGGACAATGCCGAGGAAGCGCATAATGACGTTAGCCAATGGAATCCGTCGACCCTTTGGCTTTTCACGCATGGTATCGGCATAGGCGATAAAGGCGCTACCCAAATTTGCACCCAAGACCAGAACCATGGCAAGGCCAATAGGAATGGCACCCGTCGTGGCAAAAGAAGCATAGAGCAGCACCATTGCCAGCGATGAATGAACGATATAGGTCAATAAACCTGCAAAAAGGATAGCCAGGATCGGCTCCTGCGCCAGGGGCTGGATTAAAACCCCCAGGATTTCAGATTCCCGCAGAGGTTCCGACACCTGAACGACAATATCAAGCGACAGCAGGATCAGGCCGACACCCAAAAAGGCGTTTCCCAAATAATGATATTTTCCATCCTGACGTTTGGTCGTTGTTAGAACATAACCGATAATCAAAAGGACCGGTACCAGCCAGCTAAGGTCAAAAATCAGGATTTGTGCGGCAAGGGTTGTTCCGATATCGGCCCCCAGCACAAGGGCAATCCCCGATAGGGTTGTCAATAATCCCTTGGAAGCAAAGGAAACGGCAATTAGCGTGACAGCGGTCGAGCTTTGCAGAGCCATCGCCATAATCGCCCCTGAAAACAACCCTAAAAAGCGGTTTTTGGTTGAGCGCATGATAAAGCGGCGTAGATCCGCCCCAAATGACCTGTTCAGGCCCCGGCTGACCAATTTAACCCCCCATAAAAGAAGGCAAACACCACCAATAATATGGATAAGGGTTGCTGTCGCGCTCATAACTCTCCGATAATAGTGAGAACCAAGATATTAATTTGCAAAATTATCAAAAAGATGCGGATAAAGCTAGGAAAACATCATGAAGTTACGTTTATCGCGCTAATAAGACCTGATAGTAGTGATAGGTGCCGGGTGGCGGTATGGCAGAACCATTGGCCCCGCCTTCAAGGCATAATGATGACATGCCGTCGTTGGATGTGGGGTTTGTCGCGAGGCGTGAACGCATCACATAGGATCCGGTATACGCGCCGATAGCATAGTAAAATTCATTGTATTCGTTCGGAATCGCATCGGCTTTGCCCTGATTGAGCGCATGGCAAAGATTTTCATGCAAATATGGGAAGAACAGGATCAGATCAACCGCGCGGGCGTTTTCATTTTGACAATCAACCTGTCCACTGCCGATTTCATCAATGCACAAATCACTAGAAATATAAATATTGCCGTAGAAACGTCCGGCGCTTTGGCTGGTATCGATCAGCCCCGTCAGGTCAAAGTTCTGCATGGCCCCGCCGTTAGGATGAAAAACATGACAACGGCCATCAGCCGGGGCATTGGGATTGTTCAAATCATCGTCTGCATCTGTCCATTCACCGTCGCCATCAGAATCCTGCGCAAAGGAGATTTGCGTATCCAGGCATCCGCCTGTGGTCACCATTTGCTGGACGGTATTGGCCATTTGTGACGCATAATCGCGGATTTCCGCCGCCTTTAACTGTAATTGTTCACGGTCAAGGCTGGCCCCGCCACCGCCGGATGAAGATACGGCAAATGATAAGGCCGCAAACAGACCGATTGCAATCAGGACAAGGAACAGGGCGTTTCCGGAACGGTTTCTCATGACACTTATTATAAGGGATAAGTTTTAAAGTTGCACTAAAACAAAAACGGCACCCTGGTATGGGGTGCCGTTTTCATTGTTATTACATTGGCGGATTATTTTTTCTTGATATCGCGCCAGATTTTTCGTTTGGCCAGATACATGATCAATGTCAAAAGCATCAGGTACAAAATAACCTTAAGACCCATTTTCTTGCGGGCATCCTGTTGCGGTTCAGCCGCCCATGTCAGGAATTGGGCAACATCGGCAGAGGCCATTTCAACAGACGCGGCTGTGCCATCTGAATACATGATCGCGCCATCTGAGATGGGTGGTGGCATAGCGATTTTATGGCCCAGGAAATATTTGTTCCAATATTGGCCGTTCGCCAGTGTTTCGTCAGCGGGTGCGTCTTCATAGCCATTCAACAGGGCATAAATATAGTCTGTGCCGTTTCCGCGCGCCTTGGCAATTAGGGACAGATCCGGTGGCAATGCGCCATTGTTAGCATAACGTGCGGCATTGTCATTCGGGTATGGAGATACAAAGCGGTCAGCCGGCTGGCCGGAACGTTCAAACATCTCGCCTTCATCATTTGGGCCGTCTTGAACCATATATTCATTGGCAATGGCCTTCACCTCAGCCTCGGTAAAGCCGATTTCCTGCAGGTTACGGTAGGACAAGTAGCGCATAGAGTGGCAAGCGGCGCAGTTTTCGCGGTAAATCTGATAACCGCGCTGCAAAGCTGCCTTGTCATACGTGCCGAAAATCCCTTCATGCGGCCAGTCCATATCCGGCGGTGTGATCGCATCTTCGGCGGCATAGGCGGCCGAAAAGCTGAGCACGAAAGCGGCTGTCAGGATGATTTGGATCAGTTTTTTCATTTTTT
>CAXGXG010000210.1:0-3676 GCA_964013525.1 uncultured Alphaproteobacteria bacterium
AAGCTGTATAGCCCAAGTCAACGGCAACGGCCCCGATTGGAACGGCTACCATCGCCGGTCCTGCTGCAATTCCATTTAAAGCGAGGAAGCCGACCGTCACAGGCGACAATGCAGCTGTCCCCACTGTCATAGGCGCTGCATCCGTCAAATTTTCGAGCCAATTTTTTTTCTCTTTTATGGTCATTTTTCCACCTTTAAGCTTAAAACATAGGATGAATTATACATAATCATGCACAGGTTGTCTAGGCGATTACACTATTGTTACAAAGTTGTTACAAAGAAAAGAACAAAAAAAACTGCGCCAAATGGCGCAGCTGTTGAGATAAATAATGATTTAAGGTGATTAACCCTGCCAGTTACGAACACGGCCTGTATCAACGTGAACGAAACCGCTACCTGGATAGTATCCAACACCACCTGTTTTCAGCGCAATCGCGTCTTTGCGCAATTGACCCAGGTTTGTACCCGGTAATTTCAGGTCAACGGCCTGCCCTAACATGTGAAGGCTTTTCTTGGCCACACCTGATGAATTCTTACGTAGATTGGCGTTTGTTTTTGGTGAGCGGTAGCCTGAGAAAAGCGTATAGCCATTCTTGGTGTTACCTGCGCGCTGTTGCAGGACATACATGACATCCAGCAATCTGGGGTCAATGGGAAATGTCTCATTCGCGCGGTGGTCACGGAAGATTTTTTTAATCTCGTGGAAAGCGTCTGTATTGTATTTGCCGTTTTCCCAGAAAACGTCGTTAAATTTCTCGCCTGTGTGGGCGTTTGTAATTTCTAATGTGCGTCCTGATTTTACAAAGCTGCGTGCGTCTGCGGCTGTTGGCATCCACAGTTGCGCGGCTGTTGCAACAATCGCGCCTGTCTTAAGGAAGGAGCGGCGTTTGGTTACTGTATCAAGATTTAAACTGTCTAAAAGATCGTTTGTAAATTGCATAATGTGAACCCTGCTTTTTGTTATTTTTACTGCCGTACATCAATTAATGTAACATTTTTGTATCAAGCTTCAAGTGTATTGTACCATATTTGTACTAATTTTTTCGTTAAGAAACATTTAAGAAACAATTAAGCGGAATGCCTTAGAAGACCTCTTGCCCGCTGGTATTACCGCCCTTTTCAGAAATCATGCGGGCTTCCTGAACGGCCTTGCGGAATTCAATCGGGTCTTCAATGGGTGGCAAGACCACCTCCCCAACACCCATACCGCGGATAGATACCTTACCATAACCAAGAACGCGTCCAAGAATCCCCTGAAGAACAGAAACGCCCTCTACCCGGTCAATACTTAATTCACCCACAGAACGGGCAATCAGACCACGCTTATATATAAGACGGTCGGTAGTCACCGCAATTTCGGTCGTCGCCTTGATAATCATCATATTCGCAAACATAAAAAGGCCCATTACAAATGAAGCCAGAATACCGATGCGGTAGGCCGGGTGCAAAGACCACAGAATTTTTAAGTATCCACCTTTTTTCTGAAGAACTTCAGCCTCGGCCTGTGGGTAAAGCTCAGCCGGGAGATTAGGGAAATTCGCTCGTATCGAAGAGTTCAAGTCCCACCAGATTGCGCCATAAGCCAAAGCAATGGCAATCGACAGGCCAAAGACGATCCAAAGAACCGCTTTTAGCGTATACATCCAGTGAAACCGTGCAGCCATGAGGATTTCCTCATCCGGGCCCAGTGATTGTTGTACGTAAAGCATAAGGGAGAATATCCTTATAGTGGTGTGTTGGCTTTATTCTACTTTCTTTTTTCTGGAAAGCAAACCAAAACTAAACGTATCAGTCTCCGAAACTGATGCCCAGTGCGCGTGCGGTGCGCACCAATGTCCCGTTTGTATCCACAGCTTGATAAGCCTTAATCGCCTGTGCAATCGGAACATCAACGACACCACGGTCAGACCAGGCCACCATACGGTCATATTTGCCATCTGCAATCAATTCAACCGCATGCACACCAAAGGCGGATGCCAGAATACGGTCACTGGCAATTGGACTACAGCCCCGCTGGACATGGCCCAAAACGGTCACGCGGACTTCACTGTTCGACAGCTGTGAAAGACGCTCACCCAAGTACTGACCGATACCGCCGTATCTTTTTTCGCCGCCATGGTATTCAACCTGGATGGCATCACCGCCCATGGTTTTTACCGCCTCTGATACGATGATCAGAGCAAAATTGCGCCCTTCTTTCGTGCGGATGTGTTCAATCCGTTTACAAATATTTTCGAGGCTGTAATCAATTTCAGGAACAAGGATAACGTCTGCACCACCGGCAATACCGGCAGACAAGGCAATGTGGCCTGCGTCACGGCCCATAACCTCAAGGATCATAATACGATCGTGGCTTGCGGCAGTGGGCTGTAATCTGTCCAAAGCTTCTGTCGCGACATGAACAGCCGTTTCAAAACCGACAGAATCTTCGGTTTCGCCCACATCATTATCGATGGTTTTGGGAATGCAAACCAGCGGTATATCCCCCTGGTCCGCCAGCCGCTTTAAAATGGCCTGACTGCCATCGCCGCCAATACCAATGAGCGCTTCAATGCCCAAAGATTTAATACCGTCAATAATTTCGCCTGAACGGTCCTTAAAAGAGCCATCCTCCATCGGAAAATGAAACGGATTGCCCTTGTTAGTGGTGCCCAAGACAGTTCCCCCAAGGCGCATAATGGTCGGATCGAACATCGCAGGGGTTAAAACCTGATAGCGGTGTGGTGTTTCCAAAAGGCCGGCCGTGCCGTCTTCAATCCCGATGATTTCCCACCCCTTTTGATGGGCTGCGTGAACAGCCGCACGGATTACAGCATTTAATCCTGCGCAATCTCCGCCACTTGTCAAAATTCCAATTTTCTTTTTGCCAGTTTCAGACATAAGCTCAATCCTCTATTCTGATAAATATTCTCCCACCAACATATAGAATGATCCCCCCTATCGCATTAAAAATTATTATTTTTTTTACATTTTTCCGTCATAATATTTTTTTTTATGATATATTGTCATACAAAAGGAGTTAGACGTTTCTATGGACGATACAAACGAAATCGAAGAAAAGCTTGAGCAGCTCAAGGTAGAACACCGTGACCTTGACGTTGTGATTGAGCAGCTGGGCGATACCGTCCCTGTAGATTTTCTGCGTTTGCAGCGCCTGAAAAAACGTAAGCTTTATTTAAAAGACCATATCGCGAAACTGGAAAGCTTGCTGGTTCCAGACATAATTGCCTGACATTTAAGGCTTTCCAATAAAATTAATTTATGCTGTAATTCGTGTGTGAAAAATCTAAAGGGGTAATCCAACATGTTTGATAACGATCTTGAGGACTGGGAACAGGCTCATGTTAATTCTTTGACTTTAAAAATGATTTTCTGGGCAACTGCAGGTACGCTTCTGGCAACTGCAATTGCTTATATCCTAAGAAAATCTGCCTTGGGCACAATTCAACCGGAATTGCTTTTTATTCCATGGGGGATTGTTTTGGTCTTGGGTATTTCAACTGCGTTTAAACGCGGCGTCGCAGCCGAGCGCGAGCGTCACAAAGCTGTGACAGCAGCAGCGGATACCGCAGCTGAAAAGAAAACAGCCGAACCACCCAATACTCGATCCGCTTGCCCGAAGGGGGTCACTACTGAATCTAGGGCGAAACTACCTACAGCGAGGATGGACATATTA
>CAXGXG010000211.1:0-3620 GCA_964013525.1 uncultured Alphaproteobacteria bacterium
CTTCCGGGGATACTAGATCAAATTGGAACGGGTTGGTAATTTGCTGTGTCATGCTTGTTTGCCTCATTCAGGATAAGATTATGCAGCTTCTTTAGCCATTTTTTTGGCTTTTTCTACAGCTTCTTCGATTGTACCTACCATATAGAAGGCTGATTCAGGCAGGTGGTCGTATTCACCATCCACAATTCCCTTAAAGCCTTTGATCGTATCTTCCAACTGAACGAAGGTTCCCGGTGTACCTGTAAACACCTCTGCCACGTGGAAAGGCTGTGACAAGAAGCGCTGAATTTTACGTGCACGGGCAACGGTGAGCTTGTCTTCCTCTGACAATTCATCCATACCCAGGATCGCAATAATATCCTGAAGGGCTTTGTACTGCTGGAGTGTCTGCTGAACACGTCGTGCTGTCTCGTAGTGAACATCACCAACAACCTGCGGATCCAGAATACGTGAATTGGAATCCAGCGGATCAACAGCCGGGTAGATACCCAATTCTGCAATCTGACGTGAAAGAACGGTTGTCGCGTCCAAGTGCGCAAACGTTGTCGCAGGCGCCGGATCAGTCAAGTCATCCGCAGGAACATATACAGCTTGTACAGATGTAATCGACCCTTTGTTTGTAGATGTAATGCGTTCCTGCATCGCACCCATGTCTGTTGATAGGGTCGGCTGATAACCAACCGCAGATGGGATACGACCCAACAGGGCCGAAACCTCGGCGCCCGCCTGAGTAAAGCGGAAAATGTTATCAACAAAGAACAGAACGTCCTGGCCTTCCTCATCACGGAAATATTCCGCCTGTGTCAAACCTGTCAGAGCAACACGCGCGCGCGCACCTGGCGGCTCATTCATCTGGCCGTAAACCAAGGCCGCTTTGGAACCTTCGGCACCGTTTTCCTTAATAACGCCGGATTCGATCATTTCGTGGTAAAGGTCATTACCTTCACGGGTACGCTCACCCACACCGGCGAAGACAGAAACACCACCGTGGTTCATCGCGATGTTGTTGATCAACTCCATGATTGTTACGGTTTTACCGACACCGGCACCACCGAACAAACCAATTTTACCACCTTTGGCATATGGCGCCAAAAGGTCAACAACCTTAATACCTGTAACCAGGATTTCAGTATCTGTCGACTGGTCGATAAATTCAGGCGCTTCACGGTGGATCGGGAATTGTTGTTTTGTTTTTACAGGCCCCAATTCATCAATAGGGTTACCTGTTACATCCATAATGCGGCCCAATGTGCCTGGTCCGACAGGAACCGAAATCGGTGCGCCAGTGTCTTTCACTGTCTGGCCGCGAACCATTCCGTCTGTGGTGTCCATAGCAATTGTTCGCACTGTCTTTTCGCCTAAGTGCTGGGCCACTTCCAAAACAAGTGTCTTGCCATCGTTTTCTGTTTCCAATGCGTTCAGGATAGCCGGCATTGCACCGTCAAACTGAACATCAACAACCGCGCCCAAAATCTGGGTCACTTTGCCGACTGCACCGTCATTTGCAGCTTTTTTCGTTGCTGCAGTCTTTTTTGTTGCAGTCTTTGTTGTTGTTTTTTTCGTCGCCATTTTGCTTTCTCCTACTTCAAACTGTTGTTTGTATTTTTTATTACAGGGCTTCCGCGCCTGAGATGATTTCGATCAATTCCGTTGTAATTGCAGCCTGACGCGCACGGTTATATTGCAGTGTCAGCTGGTTAATACGGTCCCCGGCGTTTCGTGTCGCGTTGTCCATCGCTGTCATACGCGCAGCCTGTTCACCGGCTGAACTGTCCAACAATGCGCCATAAATCTGTGTTGAAAAGTTTTTCGGCAAAAGATCGTCCAAAAGCTCTTCTTCGCGGGGTTCAAATTCGTAAATCGCATGCTTTGCATCATCCTCAGCCGAGTCCGCATCATCGTTTGCGGCTTCATCAACGGTCAGCGGAATCATCTGGCGCGTTGTCGGAACTTGGGCAATGACAGAGTTGAATTTGTTATAAATCAACCTGCAAACGTCAAATTCATCTTTGCGCAGCATTTCCATGACCAGTTTCGCAACCTTGTCCGCATCGCGGAAAGAAAGATCACTGCGGCCAGGGCCTTCAAAATATTCAACCATCGCATGTTCATGCGTGCCCTTTAAAAGGTCGCGCCCTTTGCGGCCAATGCAGATCAGCTTGACGATCTTGCCGCGCGCTTCCAAATCGCGAATGGTCTGACGTGCCGTGCGGACCAGGTTTGCATTGAAACCACCCGCAAGTCCGCGATCAGACGTGACCACGATCAAAAGGTGGATGTTGTCTTTGCCTGTTCCGGCCAAAAGCTTGGGGCTACCCTCGTCAACTTTCATGCCTTTTAACAAGCGGCCGACAATCTGATTCATGCGCTTGGCGTACGGCTGTGCGGCCTCAGCCTGGGCTTGCGCTTTTTTCAGCTTGGATGCAGCCACCAGTTTCATCGCCGACGTAATTTTCTTCGTCGACTTAACGCTGGCAATCCTGTCTCTAAAATCTTTTAAGCTTGGCATTCTTTATCCTTTATGCGGCTTTTTTAGACGCAAAAGTCTTTTTGAAGTTTTCCAAGAACGCATGCAGGTCCTTTTCAATTCCGTCTGTCAGCTTTTGTTCCTTGCGGATGGCGTCCAGAATTTTTTGGCCCTTGCTGCGGACCGCGTCAAGGTATGCCGCTTCAAATTCTGTAACTTCGCTCACCTGAATATCATCCAGGTAACCTTTCACACCGGCAAAGATCACAGCAACCTGTTCCTCAACAGTCAGCGGGCTGTATTGCGGTTGTTTCAAAAGTTCAGTCAAACGCGCGCCACGTGCCAGAAGTTTTTGCGTTGATGCGTCAAGATCAGACGCGAACTGCGCAAAGGCTTCCATTTCGCGATACTGGGCCAATTCCAATTTAATGGATCCGGCAACCTGCTTCATCGCTTTGATCTGCGCGGCAGAACCAACACGCGAAACCGACAAACCAACGGAAATCGCCGGGCGAATACCCTTATAGAACAAATCTGTTTCTAGGAAGATCTGACCATCTGTAATCGAAATTACGTTTGTTGGGATATAGGCAGAAACGTCACCGGCCTGTGTTTCGACAATCGGAAGGGCCGTCAGTGAACCTGCGCCGTTTTCATCGTTCAATTTACAAGCACGTTCAAGCAAGCGGGAGTGAATATAGAATACGTCACCCGGATACGCTTCACGTCCCGGTGGGCGGCGAAGAAGAAGTGACATCTGGCGATAGGCCACCGCCTGTTTTGACAAATCATCATAAACGATCAAACCGTGCATACCGTTGTTCAGGAAATACTCACCCATTGTAACACCGGCATATGGCGCCAGGAACTGCATCGGTGCCGGATCAGATGCGGTTGCCGCAACAACGATCGAATATTCCATCGCGCCCATGTCTTCCAGTTTTTTGACCAGTTGGGCTACGGTTGAGCGTTTTTGACCGACAGCTACATAGATGCAGTAGACTTTGTCTTCTTCTGCACCGGTTTCGTTAGAGGATTTCTGGTTCAAAATCGCATCCAGCGCAACAGCGGATTTACCTGTCTGACGGTCACCAATGATCAATTCACGCTGGCCACGTCCGATCGGAACGAGTGCATCCAACGCCTTAATACC
>CAXGXG010000212.1:0-3617 GCA_964013525.1 uncultured Alphaproteobacteria bacterium
CCAAGTGGAAGCATTGACGAACAAGTCACTGCCTTTGCCGACATGTTCATCCCATGCGGCGCTTCCGATCTTATCCTTAATCAAAAGGTCAGCGGTTTCGCGATCAGGAATGCGCAACAGCGCCTCTGACAGGCACATCAGGGCAATCCCTTCGTCGGTTGTCAGTCCATATTCATTTAGAAAGCTGTCCAAACCACCAAAACGACGACGGTTGGCGCGGACATTATGCACAAGCTCTGTGGCTTGGGCTGTAACGCGAACGCGGTTGGCATCTGAACGGGCCATTTCATCCAAAAGATGGTTCAGATGGGCGTTTTCATCAACATGGTAGTCTTTGGCCATTTCCATGCGAAGCGCATCAAGCTTTTCATTGTTTTCAATAGGGGCGACAGCCGTTTGTGCGGACATGATTCATTCCTTATAAAATTGTGATCAGATCCCCAATCTATAAGAAATAAACGCCGATTTCAATGGAAGTGTTTTAGTAGCCGTAGTGACTGTAATAACCGCCGTGACCAATTCCGACACCAACGCCAAAACGCCCACGATCATTTAGATAATTGCGCTCACGACGCTGACTTTCGATTTCGACACGCGTACGCGATAGTGCGGCGCGACCTTCAACTTCGGTCATAGTACCGCTTTGAACCTGTTGCGCCAGAAGAGCAGCCTGATCGACAAAATATTGATCCAAATCTGAATATGAGGCGCGTTTGTTATCCGGCAGTGCATTGTATGTGCTGACAATACAATTCGCGTAAGGAACAAAAGCCGTAGTCTGTGTTTCACAGCCGGCTTCAATGTCACGGCTGGAATAGGTGGTGGTACAGGCCGCAATCAGCAGAGCTGCACCCAAAGCACCGAATAAATTAAGAGGCTTTTTGTAATTTTTTTGGAAGGGTTTTAATGGCATCTTCAATAAGCTCGCTGTCTTTATCTTTCATCTGTTCTTTTAAGATAGTTTCAACAGTCGAAGTTGCAATGTCTGCGGCCTTAAAGCGGATTTCTTTAATGGCCGCTTGTTCTGCACGTGCGATGCGATCGACCAATTGTTGCTCGCGGCGGGCCAGTTCGTCCTGCATACGGACTTCCATGTCTTGCTCCATACGGGCAGCTTTTTCGGATGCAGTCTCAATGATCTCATTTGCAGTTTCCATCGCATCGCGATGCTTACGTTGGTAGTCGGCCAAAACCTCTTGCGCTTCAACACGCAGGCGCTCGGCTTCTTCCAGTTCTTTACGAATACGCTCAGAACGGGCATCCAGAATTTCAAGAAGGGGTTCGCGTCCCTTTTTCCAAGCCACAATTGCAAAGATGACCGTTGAAATTAGTACCCAGAATGTTGAATCTTGAAGAAGTTCCATGAGGCTACGCGACCTCTTTCATTTCTTTTTGTACAGCTTTAAGGGCTGCGTCTTTTGTCATTTTGATATTGGCAACCTTTTTCAAGGCATCTTGCGTGATATCGGCTGCAATCTCTTCTAATGACTTCAGGGCTTCATCTTTGGCTTTTTGGATATTGGCTTCAGATTCTGCAAGGCGGGAACGGGCGGTTTGTCCGAACTCATCCTGTTTTTGCGCAGCCTTGGCTGTGGTGGCCGCTTCAATCTTTTGAACAACAGCATCTGCCTCGGCATGTGCATCGGCAAGGGCCTGTTCGTAATTGGCCTTAACCTCGTCAATTTCCTTTTGGAATTTGTCTGCGCGTTCAAGGTTACCGTTGATTTCAGATTCGCGCAGTTCCAAAACCTCGCTTACGCGGGGCAATGCAATACGGGCCATCAGGAAATACAGCGCCAGAAAGCTGACAATCAGCCAAAAAATCTGACCGGCATAGGTTGCTGCATTCAACTGCGGCAGGCCGGTTTGCGCTTCTGGCAGACCAACGTCAGGTGCGGCAAGGGCAGGAGCCGCCGCCACAAGGGCGGCGATGCTCAAGCCGGATACCAAATATTTTTTAAATATTGCGTTCATTCTTCCGTTCGAATTAGAAGTTAAACAGAATGATGAAAGCGATCAAAAGGGCGAAAAGCGCCACGGCTTCGATCAACGCAAAGTACAAAAGACCTGTACCTTTGACTTCACCAGCAACTGACGGGTTGCGGCCAATCGCATTGATGATGCTGCTGAACAGGTTACCCAAACCCAGGCCCACACCGAACAGTGGCAAAACAGCCAGACTTGCAGCGATCAATTTTACAGCTTCTACTTCCATTTTAGTTTCCTTCTTTTCTACTTTAGTTAAACGATGGACAAAACTTAATGCCTTATACCTAATCGAGCGATTCTCGTACAGGATTAATTTTATTTAGACCTTTTAGTGAAGTTCAATTCCGTCTTTCAGGTATACACATGTCAGGATGGCAAAAACATAGGCCTGAATAAATGCAACCAATATTTCGAAACCAACCAGCGCAACATTCACAAGCATCGGCAGCGTACTGGCGACGATCGGAAGCGATACACAAAAACCGGCGAAAATTTTCATCATTGTGTGACCCGCCATCATGTTTGCAAACAAACGAACCGACAGGCTGACAGGACGTGACAGATAAGACAGGACCTCGATACAAAAGATCAAAGGCAGGATAAAGATTGGCAGTCCTTTTGGCAGGAACAGGCTGAAAAAATGCAAGCCGTGTTTCATAAAGCCGATCAATGTGGCGCCAAAAAATACGATCAGAGCCAAAACACCGGTTACGATAATGTGACTGGTGTATGTGAAAGAATAGGGGACCATACCCAACAGGTTGCCCATCAGGACAATCATAAAGATTGAGAATACGAATGGGAAATATTTACGACCCTCGCGGCCGATCGTGTCCTGCACCATTTTAGAGATGAATTCATAAGTGATCTCACCGACGCTCTGCCAGCGGCCTGGAATCAGCGCTTTTTTACGCATGCTTGAGACCATCATGAATGTTGTCACTACAACAGCCAAAGTCATCCATAGGGCTGAATTGGTATACGACAGGTCAAAACCTGCAAATTCGATTGGAACGATGTTCTTAATCTGGAACTGCTCTAATGGTCCGGCCACGATTCCCTCATCATCATAATATTAAAGGTTTATTGCGCGTCCTTTTGACCATTTTTATCTTCTTTTGTCAACTGCGATATCCCGGTTTTATGATATTTTCCGGTTTGAGCTTTATATATATTTAAAAACCCGGCAGCGAATCCTAAGAAGAAGAGAATGATCATGCCAAAGGGTGCTGTGCCCAACCAGACATCAATCCAATAACCGATAAAGCTTCCCACGGCAACGGCAGAGACCAGCTCGACCCCTGCACGCATGGCGGTTCCCATCGCGTTTTTATCTTGCCCCTTGTTCGGATCGTATCCGGGGTCATTGGTCGGATCATCATCGTGTTTGGCTTTGGCGGCGGCAATGCGCTTTTTTAAATCATCTTCAGACATATCAATGCGGTGTAAAGGTTGCGTTGTTTAAAATGTAGGCCTGACTTTCCTTTGCTGAAACTTCTTTGATCTCTTCGATCAAGCCGTCTTTTTTCATGGCGTTGAGGATTTCAAGCGTAACGGGGGCGTTTACGGCCATAACGTCATATTCCGAACCGCCGGTCCAAAGCATGCTGGAAAGTTGTAGGCTTTTG
>CAXGXG010000213.1:0-3596 GCA_964013525.1 uncultured Alphaproteobacteria bacterium
TTTTAGCTCGGAATAAGTTACCGTTTTGGTGTCTTCCGGGTTATCCCCTTCAAAGATAAAGGCGGTTTGATCTGCGCGCTCGGGCAGGTGGCGGTCAATACAATTGGCGCTGACGTTTAGCTGACCGTCATAGTACCAACGGATACGCGCATTGTCGGCAAAATCAACATCGCGGATTTGGCTGTAGGGTTTCATCCAGTCCAGCCGCTGGCCATGTTCGCGCCAAAACCCTTCCGGATCGGCGACTGAATGCTCGTACATGCGCTCGTACAACGCAGTATCAAGTTTTGCGTTTTCCGCGATATGCGGCTTAACCGGGAATGTTTTGGCGGATTCAGTCATATCAAACCTGTTCGTATCGCAATTTTTGTGATTGCCTCTATTATACGAAAAAGGTCCGTAAATAACAAGTCGATTGAATGTATTGAAATTTTATTACGCGATTTCCTGCGTCAGAGGACGTGACAAAAGCGCATCAATTGTGTCTTTGACACTTACCCCTTCATGAAGCGTCTGGTTGACCGCCGCACAAATCGGCATATCAACCGCATGCTTTTTGGCAAAATCCAAAACCGCCGATGCGGTGGCCACACCTTCAGTCACATTGTGGCGCTTGGCCAGAATTTCATTCAAGGATTGGCCTTTTCCGCGCGCAACACCCAATGAGAAGTTTCGCGACTGGATTGAATTACAGGTCAGGGTCAGATCACCAAGGCCAGATAACCCCAAAAAGGTTTCGGGACGCGCACCCAAGATTTTACCCACCCGTTTAATTTCAGCCATACCGCGTGTCATAATGGCCGCACGCGCATTTTCGCCCAGCTCGTATCCATAAACAATGCCGCAGGCAATCGCGATGACGTTTTTCAGTGCCCCCCCGATTTCAGCACCGATCGGGTCGCTCGTCACATAAGGGCGGAAAGATTTTGAAAACAGGGTTTCTGCAACTTTGCGTCCCAGTTTCGTATCCTTACAGGCTAGCGTTGCAGCCGCTGGCAATCCATCTGCAATTTCCTTGGCAAAGTTTGGCCCTGAAAGGATCAGGTGCGGATTGTCAGGCACAACGTCTTTGGCCACATCCGACATCAGCAATCCGGTCGTCATCTCAATTCCCTTGCAGCAAATCACAAGCGGGGTCTCTTTTGGCAAATTGTCTTTAATGGATTCAAGGGCCGCGCGCATGTGCTGTGCAGGTGTTACCAGATACAATAAATCACAATCGCGCGCCATGGCTTGGCGGTCTTCTGTAGCGACGATGGCCGGGCTTAATTTTACGTTATCACCCAAATAGCGTGTATTCGTATGGCGATTGTTGATTTCATCGGTTAAATCAGAATTGCGGGTCAGGATTTGCACACGATCGTAATTGACCGATAAAATCTGGGCGATAGCGGTGCCCCAACTGCCGGAGCCGATGACACCAATATTTTGAAAGGCTTTATTTTGTTCCATAGGTATTCAGGCTTTCTGATTTAATTCCGTCAAAGGCCATCGCGGGCGCGGGCGTTTGTGGATATCATCAACCATATCCAATCGGAAACGCTCTACCCCGGCCCAGGCAATCATGACAGCATTGTCCGAACATAGATTGACAGGTGGGGCCGCAAAATTCAAATCATATTTTTCGCAGACCTCGCCCAAACATTTGCGCAAATACTGGTTTGCCGCCACACCGCCTGAAACCACAAGGGTCGGGCTCACACCTTCTGGGCAATATTTCAAATATCGTTTTACAGCATTTTTTAATCGGTTTTGAACAATCAAACCACAGGTTTGTTGAAAGGCAGAACATAAATCCTGAATATCAGACATCTGCAGATCGCCGTCTTGGCGCAACAGTTCAACCTGACGGCGCACCGCGGTCTTGAGGCCCGAAAACGACATGTCAGATCCCGGGCGACCAAGCATTGATATCGGCAATTGAAACCGTTTCAACGCAGCCTTTGGATTGGAACACCCTTTGGCGTGTTTCTCTACAGCAGGGCCGCCGGGATACCCCAGCCCCATAAGCTTTGCCGTTTTATCAAAGGCTTCACCCAATGCATCATCAATTGTCGTGCCCAGACATTCGTATTCGCCCACACCTTTTACGATCAGAATCTGCGTGTGGCCGCCGGATACCAGTAATAGCAGGTAAGGGAATTGCAAATTCTCCTCAGTCAGGCGCGGTGTCAGGGCATGCCCTTCAAGGTGATTGACAGCAATATAGGGTTTGCCGGCAGCGGCTGCGATCCCCTTGGCCGTCATAACACCGACCAAAACCCCGCCAATCAGCCCCGGGCCGGACGTGACGGCAACAGCGTCCAGATCATCAACGCGACATTTGGCATCTCTCAATGCGGCTTCAACCAGCGTATCCAAATGATCCATATGGGCGCGTGCCGCAATTTCGGGCACAACACCGCCGAAAACTTCGTGCTCGCTCTGGCTTAGGATATGTGATGATAAAATATCGCCGCGATCATTTACGATTGCAGCGGCTGTTTCGTCACAGCTGGTTTCGATGCCAAGGATTTTCATAGAATTATTGTATAGCGGATGACCGCAAATACCAAAAGAGATTTATGACGGTTTTGGCCCGCCCGGCTTCTGCGCAGCCGTTGTCATCAAGGCGATGACATCTTCGGGACGCTTCTCACGCATAAGTGGGGATGCGGACATCACCAATATCGCCAAGGCTTTTTGCTCGGCCTCGCTCAATCCCAAAATATCTTCGGCGGCTTTTTTCTGAACATCTGCAGATTTGCCCTGCGCATCGCGCCATTGGTCAATAAGGTTATTAAGTTTCATAAAATGTCTCCTGACCCTTATATTATGTCAACGGGCTTGCTTTGTCAATCTGCCGTACCTTATAGGCAAACAGGGCACAAATTGTGCCCTGTCCGTCAACCTTATAATGCTTAATGCGCTCTGCGGTCAGGCTTTCACAACCTTGTCTGTGAAAGCATCGCGATCCTGATAAACATTGCGCGTGTCGATAATTAATTTGGCATTTTCGCCCACCAGGTCGTAGTCCACATCGTGGTGATCCGTAATGACCATAACCATATCGTACTCAGCAATATTTTCAGGTGTCAGCGCAACTGATTTCATATCCTCGTAGCCTGGGAAGTGGCGCATATGCATCAGCTGATCCACATGTGGATCGTGATAGGCGATATTTGCGCCGCGCTTTTTCAAAAGCTCTGCCACTGCGAAAAATGGGCTTTCACGTACATCCGATACGTTTTTCTTGTAGGCCGCACCCAGCAACAGGATTTTAGCATTTTTTAAACCACGGCCAGTTTTGGCATCGAAAGCTTCTGCCGCTTTGTTCACGACAAACGATGGCATGGACAGGTTAATTTCACCGGCCAGCTCAATAAAGCGGGTTGAAATTTCATGTTCGCGCGCCTTGTATGTCAGGTAAAAAGGGTCGATCGGAATACAGTGACCACCCAATCCCGGACCGGGATAGAAAGGCATATACCCGAACGGTTTCGTTGCGGCCGCACCCACGACTTCCCAAATATCAATACCCAAGGCATCATAAATAACTTTCAGCTCATTAACCAAAGCAATGTTGACCGCACGGAAAATGTTTTCTGTCAACTTTA
>CAXGXG010000214.1:0-3586 GCA_964013525.1 uncultured Alphaproteobacteria bacterium
GAACGGCAGGAAGTACCATTCCGGCACGATGTGCAGCGGGGTTTGCAGCGGGTCATACGGCACATAGTGATCCGGGTGGTTCAGCATGTTGGGCGCATAAAAGATGACCGCAAACATGATGACGGTAAAGACGCCCAGACCGAACAGATCCTTGGTTGTATAATAAGGTGTGAAAGGCACGGTGTCCTTTTTGGTCTTCACTTCAACCCCGGTCGGGTTGTTGGAACCGGTGACATGCAACGCCCAAACGTGCAGGAACACAACGGCCGCAATCACAAATGGCAACAGGAAGTGAAGCGCAAAAAAGCGGTTTAATGTCGGGTTATCAACGGCAAATCCGCCCCACAACCATGTCACGATCGAATCACCGACAATCGGGAAGGCACCGAACAGGGATGTAATCACGTTGGCACCCCAACCTGACATCTGGCTCCACGGCAGGGAATAACCCATAAAGGCGGTGGCCATCATCAACAAGAAGATGATCACGCCGAAAATCCACAGGATTTCACGTGGCGCCTTGTAAGATCCGTAATACATACCGCGGAAAATATGGATATAAACCGCAATAAAGAAGAATGATGCACCATTCATGTGGGTATAGCGCAACAGCCAACCGAAGTTTACGTCGCGCATAATGCGCTCCACGCTGTCGAACGCGTAATCAGCGTGCGGGGTGTAGCTCATCGCGAGGACGACGCCGGTTAAAATCATCAAAACCAACATGAACATGGCGATCGCGCCGAAATTCCAGAAATAGTTGAAATTGCGCGGTGTCGGAAAGGCACCGTATTCTTTTTCCAACATGGTAAAGATCGGCAGGCGGCTGTCGATCCATTCAACAACCTTGTTGTCATAGGGTTTGCGGTTTTTGGAGCTGGCCATAGGATTATCCTTTGGGTTTATGGTCTCTTGTCATACTTCGAAATAGTGGTTAGCCGATGCGGATGACCGCGTCGCTAAGAAATTCATACGGAGGCACGGCGAGGTTGGTTGGCGCCGGGCCTTTGCGGATGCGTCCGGATTCATCATAGTGCGAACCGTGGCATGGGCAGAACCAGCCGTTGTATTCGCCCTTGGGCTGGCCGGATTTATTCCCCAGCGGTACACAACCAAGGTGCGTACAAACACCGACCATGACCAGCCATTCCGGTTTTTTCACACGGGCGGCGTCGGTTTCCTGATCACGCAATGTTGAAACATCCACGCTGCGGGCTTCTTCGATTTCTGCAGGTGTGCGGTGACGGATAAAGACCGGTTTACCGCGCCAGATCACTGTGATCGCCTGTCCGACTTCAACGCCGGCGATATTTACCTCGGTTTCGGCCACGGCCAATGTATCCTTGGCCGGGTTCATGCTGTCGACAAATGGCCATACGGCTGTGGCGGCACCAACAGCGCCCATGGCACCGGCGGTTAAATAAAGGAAATCGCGCCGTGTTTCAGATGTCTCTTGTTTTTCCACGTCTGACATATTTTGTTCCTGAATTGTAATTACGTCTTTGGGTCGGTTATGGCAGAAATCGCCAAATTTTTCCATACCATAATGATAAGTTTCTAAGATTTTATCAAGATAAGCCGTTATAATTTTTATATGACCGTAAAAACCGACATGCCGATTTCGGGTCGCGCCCTTGATATTTTGAAAATACTGGCGGCTATTTTCATGCTGTTGGATCATATTGATGCCCAGCTGATGACACGCTCAACAGGGATTTTGTACCTGATCGGACGGGGGGCGTACCCGTTATTTGCCTATGCGGCCGCGGCATCCGTGGTGCGGGCCGGGGTAGAGCGCGCCCCTGTTTATGCAAGGCGGCTTTTGCTGATTGCGATTCTGATTATCCCGATTACGCAATTGGCACGGGATCAGGATGCGGGGAATATTTTATTTACCCTGACAATTGGTTTGGGAATCATCCCCTGGGTCGCGTCTATGGGTGCCAGGGGGCGTCATATCTTTTTTGTCGTATGTCTGGCCGGTATCGTGTTTCCAAACCTGTTTGAATTCGGTTGGGTCGGAGCGGCCCTGCCGGCTGCCTTTTATCTGGTTTTAAAAAACGAGGCAGGCAAAGGGTGGATCTGGCCACTTTTAATCGGTTTGAATTTTGGCGGTTTCTATGAATTGCTGGCAAATTTTTCATGGGCGGATGCTGCGATTTTATCTGTCATTGCATTGGCAACACTTGTGATGACAAAGCTCAGCATATATATAAGCCAGCAGTTTCCGAATGATCAGACGCGGCTGATGCCGAAATATTTTCTGCACATCTTCTACCCCGCACATATTTTGGCGCTTGCTTTGGTGGGGCACTATCTCATATAAAATGGGTATGAGACTGGCCCTATACCAACCCGATATCCCGCAGAACACCGGCACATTGATGCGCCTGTGCGCGGCGATGAATGTGCCGCTTGATATTGTCGAGCCGTGCGGATTCGCATTTGATGAAAAGAAAATCCGCCGCAGTGCCATGGATTACATGGATCATTTGGATATGGCGCGTCATTCCAACTGGGACCAGTTTCAAAAGGCAAAAGGCCCAAGGCGGCTGATCCTGCTGACCACAAAGGCGGCTGTTCCCTATACCGAATTTGAATTTCAAGCCAATGATATCCTGTTGGCAGGGCGCGAAAGTGCCGGCGTTCCCGATGATGTTCACAATGCAGCAGATGCACGCATTGTGGTTCCCATGCACCCGGGGCTGAGGTCTTTGAATGTTGCGGTCAGCTGTGCCATGGTTTTGGGCGAGGCCCTGCGCCAGACAGGTCAGTTTCCCATCCCGGATACAGGAGTTTAAATAGATGAGCCTGCACAATACCTATAAAGAAAACCTGATGAGCCGAAACGGTTACGGGCCTTATCAATCCGAATGGCAGGAAAAGGCCAAAGCCTGGTTTCAGACCCTGCGGGACGAAATTTGTGAGGGGCTGGAGGCCCTGGAAAACGAATGTGATCTGTCACAGGATATTGCGCCGCAAGCCTTTACCCGCAAAAGCTGGCAGCGCAAACAAAATCCGGATGGCAGTGATGGTGGCGGCGGGGTCATGTCGATTTTGCGTGATGGTCGTGCCTTTGAAAAGGCGGGGGTGAATATCTCAACTGTTCACGGCAGTTTCAGCGAGAGCTTTCGCGGGCAAATCCCGGGCACACAAGACAGCGGAGATTTCTGGGCCAGCGGTTTGAGCCTGGTGATCCACCCGCGCAATCCGCACGTGCCGCCCATTCATATGAACACGCGCCATATTGTGACGGAAAAAGCCTGGTTCGGCGGTGGTATAGACTTAAACCCGATTGCCGCCAATGATGAGGATACGGAATTTTTCAAATCCAAATTGGCAGAAACCTGTGCACGTCACAATCCCGGATATTATGCAGATTTTGCCAAATGGTGTGATGATTATTTTTATCTGCCGCACCGTGATGAACACCGCGGAATTGGCGGTATTTTTTACGATTATCTGAACAGCGGCAGCTGGCAGGATGATTTTGAATATACAAAGGATGTCGGGCGCAGCTTTATCAAAATCTATGGTGAAATCGTACGCAGGCATATGAATACCCCGTGGAGCGAGGACGAACGGG
>CAXGXG010000215.1:0-3585 GCA_964013525.1 uncultured Alphaproteobacteria bacterium
CCATTTGAATCCCTGCCGTTGCCACCAATGCAAAGCAAGCGGATTTGATGGTTTTTTTCAGATTGACCTGCCCCGTTTTTTTGCGAGAGATGCCCGCCGTAATAGCCGCGGCCACAAGCGGTGCACTGATAAACATGGCCCCCAACATGAACGCCCCTGACAAAGATACGCCGGCCACAGCGGCCCCAATGGGAAGCGCAAAGCAACCTGCATGCGCGGCAAATGCAGCAGCCAATCCATTAACAGCCGGAGCAGCCGCTTTTTTGAATTTTGTAATGAGGTTTTCTTTTAAAGGTCTGGTCATTAAAACGACTTTCTTTAACAGCCGCGCTTTATGGACGCGGGCCGGTGCCTGATTTTTTCGCCTGCGGGGTGCTGTTTACAGGCTTCAAATCCTTGCAGGCAACTTCCAAACGCTGACAAGCCTTTTCCAGATCTTCTTTTGCCAATGCATAAGAGATACGGAAATAGGGTGACATACCAAATGCGTGTCCCGGAACCAGAGTCAGGTATTGTGTCTCCAGAATATAGTCTGCAAAATCCTGATCGTTTTCGATTGTTTTACCATCCGGCGTTGTGCTGCCGATCACCCCTTCACACGATGCGTAAAGGTAAAAGGCACCTTGGGGCTTAATACAATTCAGGCCGGGGATTGCATTTAATCGCTCATAGACCAATGTCTGGCGCTCTTCAAATTTCTGGCGCCAATCTTTCAGAAAACTTTGATCTCCTGTTAAGGCCTCGGCCGCAGCAGCCTGACTGATTGAGCTGGCGTTTGATGTGCTTTGTCCCTGTATTTTGGTCATGGCCTTGATCAAGGCTTGCGGACCTGCTGCATAACCGATGCGCCATCCCGTCATGGAGTAGGCCTTGGACACGCCATTCACAATAACAGTCCGTTCTTTCAAATCAGGTGCTACCTGGGCCAGTGTTTTGAATTCAAAGTCACCATAGGTCAGGTGTTCATAAATGTCATCGGAAAGAATGTGAACATGCGGGAATTCACGCAACACGTCAGCAAGGGCTTTCAGCTCTTCCTCGCTATAGGCCATACCTGTCGGGTTGCTAGGCGAATTTAAGATCAGCCATTTGGTTTTATCTGTAATGGCTTTGCGCAATGTTTCCGGCGTCAGCTTGAAATCATCGCTTTCCGGACAGTCCACCGTTACAGGCGTGCCTTCGGCAAATTTGACCATTTCCGGATAGGACACCCAATACGGCGCGGGAATAATCACTTCATCGCCTTGATCAACAGTGGCAAGAAGGGCGTTGAACAAGACCTGCTTACCCCCGGTTGATGCCATAACTTGATCGACCGTATAATCCAAACCGTTTTGGCTTCTGAATTTTTCAACAATTGCTTTGCGCAGTTCAGGCGTGCCCGGAACAGGTGTATATTTCGTCTTGCCGTTATCAATTGCCCATTTTGCAGCATTTCCAATAAATTCAGGCGTATTAAAATCAGGCTCGCCAACGGAAAGGCTGATGACATCCTTTCCCTGCTGTTTTAATTCACTAGCCTTGGCAACAAGGGCCAGGGTCGCAGACGGGCTCATGCTTTTTACACGTTTTGAAAGGATATCCATGATGATTATTTTCCTTGAATATGGGCCGCATCCGGCACTTGTGAAATATCAATCTTGTGGCGTTCAAACCATTCATTTAGCGGTGCCAACTCCTGATGAACCAGCGCCTTATGAAACAACTGATGGACATGCGGCAAGAACGACAAATAACGCGGCTTCTCATCACGCTTGAACAAACGGACAAAAATGCCCAGAACCTTGGCATGGCGTTGCGCCGCCAAAATGTAAAAGCTTTTTAAGAAACTTTGTTTATCGAGGCCGCGGACGGACGTCAGGTATTTATCATACAACAAATAGTCATACAGGTTTTCGTCCATTGTGCGGCGCGCATCTTCCAACAACGACATCACATCATAGGCCATCGGCCCGATCAAACCGTCCTGAAAATCCAGCAAACCGCATTTATTTAGCCCAACCTCACCATCAACCAGCATCAGGTTATCAACATGATAATCGCGCAGGACCAACGTATTCTGATCCGTTGGCAGTTTAGCCAAGATTTCTCGCCAGGCTTCAACCCATTCCTCGCGGGCATCATCGGTAATGGCACGGCCTGTCATCATCGGCAGGTACCAATCAATAAACAGCAGGGTTTCCTTGATAAATGTGTCCGTATCGTAATCATCAACCTCAACGCCGCAGCGGTCGGGATGATTGTGCAAGTGAATTAAAACATCCATTGCAAGCTCATATAACGGCTTGGCATTTTCGCCTGTATTCAACAGCTTAGTATAGGTATTCTCACCAAAATCATCCAGCAGAAGCAAACCGTGATCCAGATTGCGTGCGTGGATCTGTGGCGCGTTCAAACCCAAACGGCGCAGATGATCGGCAATCATCATAAATGGACGAACCATGACATAGGGCGGCATGGGCGGACGATCCGGTGGATCCTCCATCAGGATCATCGGGCGTTCCCCACCCCAAACACGGTAATACTTGCGAAAAGATGCATCACCAGGCATCGCATTCAGGCCCCATCCGCCATCCTGCCCTCCAAAATAAGTAGACATGAATTCTTCGCGTCTGACCTTGCGGTCCTCGGGGCCTGCAGGCATTATGGCGTGTTCAGGTGTTTGCAACTGTGACTTCATCATTGTTTTAATTTCTATAATTCTGAAAGGCCGACTATAACAGCCTTTTCAGGACAAAAAAAGCGATTAATGCAAGGCTATTCCTTGTTTTTACCGTCTTTTTTAGGCTTTTTCTTGCGCGCAATGGCATGAATAGCTTTCACGTGCTTTTCTGAAGCTTTTCCCGGTCGTGTCGCCGGCTCATCAAAATTACCGAATTGTGGGCCGCCGCTGCCCTTGGACTGGCCCAATAGCGTCTCCAGAATGTTCGCGCCGGTGGCATCTCCCTCGGGGCTGGGCCTGGACAGCATTTCCGTATCTTCAGGCTTTTGATCCTGAACACGTGACTGCCCATCCACATAATCAACGGCATGGCTGACAATGCTTTTCAGGTGTGGCGCGACCAGACCGACCATCAGACTTTGGTCTTTTTCCAGCCAGCCCATAACAATTCGTTGGGCTTCGGCTTTGTTGCCTTTTGCAGAATCAAGCGCGTCTCGCACACGTGACAGGGAATATTCGCGGCTCATCAAAAAATCCTTTCGTTCTCTTCTATGATATAGAACAGAGCATAAAAAAACCACACCGAATGGTTTTACATATTGACACGCACGTGCCGATCCCCTACCCTTTTCCCATGATGGAAAGAGGATACAGCCTCGTCGCACGGGCTTCTTTTGAGGCCAAAGCCGATGCGCAACGTGGAATGACGCGTGCGCAAATGGACTTATATTGTCGTTATATAGACGCCCACCTTCAAGCCGGCGGATCCTTGCATGTTTCACATTTTTCCCCTCGTTTGCACGCTATCGTGACACCTGTGAGCTCGGAAAGTTTAGCGGAAGCCTTGATGGGCGAAGTTTTAAAATATGATGAAAAGCATCCATTGATTCTAATGACAGAAATCCCCAAGGGCTTTGAAGGCT